>JACQHO010000215.1 GCA_016198945.1 Nitrospirota bacterium
GAATCACCCGGCACGGGATTGCAGCATTTGGAAAGATGAACCAGCAGATCCCCGATCCCCTTGATCTTGACCCCGGTCGGACGAATGCCGATCTTGCGGATCAGTCTATCGGCCAGCCCTTCCTTCATGGCGGCGGCCGGCTGCAACGCCCGGATCACCTGCTCGGTCGTGATCCGCCCGTACCCGATCGCGACCAGGAGATCCTCCGGGGTTGCGATCCCGAACTCCTTCGTGAGCGCCGTCATGCGGTCCGGCTTGAACGCCTCGGTCGAACTTAAATTATGGCGGTGCAGCGCCCGCTCGAGCAGCTTTTTCCCCACATCCAGGCCGCGGATGCGCTCTTCCGTCTTGATATAGTGCTTGATCTTCGTCTTGGCGCGCGCGGTCCGGACCCACTTCAGCCAGTCCTTGCTGGGCGCATGATTCGGCGAGGTCGTGATCTCGACCGAATCGCCGCTCAGAAGCCGTTGCCGCAGCGGAACCAGTTTCCCGTTCACTTTCGCGCCCGAGCAGTGGTTTCCCACTTCGGTATGAACGCTGTAGGCAAAGTCGATCGGACAGGCCCCCTTGGCCAGTTCCTTGACGTCCCCCTTGGGGGTGAAGACGTAGATGACGTCGGGGAAAAGGTCCATCTTGACCGAATCCATGAACTGCCGGTTGTCGGCCAGATCCTGCTGCCACTCGACCAACTGACGGAGCCATCCGAACACCCGATCGGTTTTCTGATCGATCTGGCCCTTTTCTTTGTACCGCCAGTGCGCCGCGATCCCTTCTTCCGCCACGTTGTGCATCTCTTGCGTGCGGATCTGGACCTCCACGTGATGCCCCTTCGGACCGACGATCGTGGTATGAAGGGATTGATACCCATTCGATTTCGGCACGCCGATATAATCCTTGAACCGTCCCGGAACCGGACGCCAGAGCGAATGGATCATTCCCAGAATGGCGTAACAATTCATCTTGGTGTCCGTGATGATCCGGACCGCCGCCAGGTCGTAGACCTCTTCGAAGGGAATCCCCTGCCGCTCCATCTTCTGGTAGATCCCAAACAGATGTTTGGAGCGGCCCAGCACCTGGCCCTTGAAACCGTATTCGGCCAGATTCGCCCGGATCATCTTCGTGATCTCCTGGATGTACTTCTCCCGCACCTCCTGCCGCTGGGCCACCTTTTTGAGCAGGTTGTTGTACATCTCGGACTTGAGGTAACGGAAACAGAGGTCCTCCAACTCGGTTCGCATCCAGCCGATTCCGAGCCGGTTGGCCAGCGGCGCGAAAATATCCAATGTCTCCTGGGCGATTCGTTTTTGCTTTTCCTCGGGAAGATAATGAAGGGTCCGCATATTGTGGAGGCGGTCCGCCAGCTTGATCAGAATAACGCGGATGTCCTCGGACATCGAAAGGAGCATCTTTCGAAAGTTCTCGGCCTGCTTCTCTTCGCGGGTCTTGAACTGGATCTTGCCGATCTTGGTGACTCCGTCGACCAGATAGGCCACCTCTTTCCCGAACTTCCGCTCGATCTCGGCCATGGGAACGTCCGTATCCTCCATGGTGTCGTGAAGCAATCCGGCCACGAGGGACGGGACATCCAGTTTGAGTTCGGCGATGATTCGGGCCACCTGAAGCGGGTGCTGCAGGAACGGCTCGCCCGACTCGCGCTTCTGTCCCTCATGGGCCTTGGCCGAAAATTCATAGGCCTCCCGGATGGGTTGCGCGTCGGCCTGCGCGTTGTAGTTCTGAAGCGCCTGTACGATCATCTCAACCGAAACCGGCGGGGTATCGCGAAGCTTCAGCGCCATCTCAGGCCTCTCCGGAAGGTCGGAAGTCTTTTAATCGGAGCTGAATCCTCTCGCGGCCCTGCCAGACATTTCGCTCCGGCGTAAAGGCCAGGTCCAGCCGGGAACCGCCCCGGATGACGGCCATTCGCTCCCCCATTCGAAATCCGATCACATCCAGCATCGGTCCGTCCGACCCGCCGGATCGTTTGGCGTAAAACTTCACGTGATTGTTGCCGACGATTCGCGGGTTGACCGGAATCACCTGCCGGAGGAGCAGCGTCGGCTCCGGATTGGCCGGCCCAAAGGGGGCCAGGCCCTCCAACTCGCCCACCAACCCCGGCGTTACGTCCTCCCATTCCACCGCTGCGTCGATCTCTTGTTTTGGTCGAAAATCCTCGGGGCCCAGGGTTTCCAACACTATGGACGACAGACGCTCGCGCAGGGCCGGAATATTCTCCTCCCGAAGGGTCATCCCCGCGGCGGAATAATGGCCGCCGAACCGGATCAGCAGATCCCGACACCGCCCCAGTCCCTCGCAGAGATGAAACCCGGAGATGCTCCTGGCCGACCCCTTGGCGAGACCGTCCGGATCAACCGCGAGCAGGACCGTCGGACGGCAATATCGTTCCACCAGGCGGGCCGCCACGATCCCGACCACGCCCAGGTGCCATTGGCGTGAGGCCAGAACGATGCAGCCGTCATTCTGAAAATCGTATTCCGTCTCCACGCGCGCGCAGGCCTCCTCCAGAATCCGATCCTCGATCTCCTGCCGAAGCCGGTTTTGCCGATCCATGGACTGGGCAATCCGCAGGGCCTCTTCCCGGGATCGCGTTGTCAGAAGGCGTACCGCCTCCCCCGCATCCGTCAGACGCCCGGCCGCATTGATCCGGGGCGCCAGCGTGAATCCAACCGTGCCGGTCCGGATGGACGTTTCCTTGAGCCCCGCCACCTCTTTGAGCGCCTGAATGCCGGGACGACGGCCTTCCGTCAGTTGCTTTAAACCCTCCTTGACCAGGAACCGGTTCTCCCCCGTCAAGGGGGAAACATCCGCGATCGTCCCGAGAGCGACCAGATCCAGTCCATCAGTCTGGACTTGTCCCGTCAGCGCCTGAATGACTTTGAAGGCCAGCCCGGCCGTGCAGAGTCCTTTTTCCGGATAACCGGCATCGGCCCGTTTGGGATTCAAAAGCGCCGTGGCCGGGGGAAGCTCGGACGGCGTCTCATGGTGATCCGTCACGATCACGTCCATCCCGAGGGAAGCGGCCAGACGGATCTCCTCCATCGAGGTGGTTCCACAATCGGCCGTGATCAACAGTGCTGTGCCCCGATGATGGAGCGTCCGGATCGCGGATTCGTTTAAACCGTATCCTTCCTTCAGGCGATGGGGAATGTAGAAGTCGGCCTCCAGCCCCTGACGCTTGAAAAAGTCCAGGTAGAGGGTGGTCGCCGTCACGCCGTCCACATCGTAATCGCCGTAAACCACGACCCGTTCCGACCGGCGGACGGCCGCGCGGATCCGGGAAACCGCCCGGTCCATTTCGTTCAACCGGAACGGATCCAATAGATCAGACGCCGAGGGATTCAGGAACGATCGCGCCGCTTCCGGCACGCGGATGCCGCGATTCATTAGAACCGACGCCGTCGCCGGCCGGAGGCTCAGCTCCCGCATCAGTCGTGAATGCGTTTCCGCATCGAGTAGCGGTTGCACCCACCGTTTGGAATACACCGTCGCCATATCGAAATATCATAGGCCAATGGATTGGGTTTGTCAAACCAGCGGGGGTGTTGAAAAACGCTTAAAAAACGACGAGGAATGAACGGTCGGGGAGGTGAATCAACAGGACTAAGTCTGAAGTTTTTTTAACTCGTCATTCGCCGAACGGTTGGTCGGGTCCCAGACCAGCGCTTCTTCAAATTGCCGCTGGGCCCGCTGGACCATTCCGCCTTTTTTATAAAGCAGCCCGAGCCCGATGTAGTGATCCACACCGGATGGATCGAGTTCAATCGCCTTTTTATAATGGGTCTCGGCATCCCGCTGCCGGCCGGGGATCTGGGTCAACGCCTTGGCCAGAAAGGCATGATGACCGGCTTTGTCCGGAGCGACCTTGACGACTCCCTCAAAATAATAGGCCGCCGTTTTGAAATCCCCCCTCTGAAGAGCCTGCTGTCCCTGTTGCACTCTTCCCGCGATTGATGACCCGGTGTCTTCGCGCGGCCCCTTGAATTTTTTCAGGGTCAATCCCGTATCATAGTCCTTGCGTTTTCGTTCCATCAAAAGGGTGTCGTACGCTTCGGTAATGCGCCGGAAAAGCGTTTCGAATTGGGGGGTGAATTCCTCCAGGCCGGATTGGAAATGCCGGTCCGGATGGTATTCCTTGGCCAGACGGAAATAGGCCCGCTTGATCTCATCGCGCGTCGCCTCTCTTTGAAGCCCCAGCACCTCATAGTAGTCCTGATGCTGCAACGCTTCATAGGCCTCCCGGATTCTTTGTTTCGTCAGATGGGCTTCCTGTTCCTCTTTTCGGAAGATTTCCTCGCGGCCTTCAACGACCGCCTCTTGCTGCTCCTGCTTGACCTCCATCACCAGCGCTTCCTCAACCAAAGGAGCTTCTTCCGCCGGTTTGAACGTTTCGGATTCCGGCGGCGGGGACGCCTCACGGGCGCGATCCTGAACGGTCTCCACCCCTTCGGCGGGCATCGCCTCCGCCGGTGCTTCAGGTTTGAGATCGGTGATGCCGATCTCGACCAGTCCGACGGAAAGAAAGAAATAGAGGAGCTTCAGGGTCTCAAAGGCCGGGAGCTCGGACGCCGCAAGGATTTCGGAGATCGTGCTCCTGCCGTCCATCTGCACCAGCAGCTTCCGTTCCGCGTCCGTCAACTTGATGTCCTGGAAGAGAATCAACGGGTCCGTCGTGATCTGCAAGACCGTATTCATGGACGGCAGCTCGTTTCGGAGACGGATGAGATCGTTGATCCGGCGGATGCCGTCCAGAATCAGATTGGCCGTGCTCATTTTAAGCATGATGACTTCCTGGGACGGCAGCGGGCCTTCCTCAAAAACGTATTCCCCGTCCAGCCAGGTAAAGACGCTCAGAATGATTTCCTTGACCTGATGGGTGACCGCCCAGAAGAGATCCTTGGCGGAGAGAAATCCCAGCTCCACCAGAACCGTTCCAAACCGTTTTTGAGTCGTGCGGGTGATCTCCGAGGCTTTTTCGTACTGGCCGAACGTGATCTTGCCGATTTTAAGGAGCAGTTCACCCAGCCAGTCGTCCTGATACCGGGATGCGGCGAAGATGATGTCGCCGTCTTTGATGAAGATCGATTTGTGTTGATCGTTCCGCCGAACAACCAGCACACCCGTTTTTTTCTGCCGTTGCAGCTGGGTCAGAATCTTCGGAAGCCGTTGATCCCGAAACCTCCCGGATACAGGCACATTACCCTCCATGACCGACCTTCATCTCATGCGCGTTTGAGCAGCTTGCCCCGGCTCCCTCTCCATACCGCCAGGATCGGACTGGCGACGAAGATCGAGGAGTAGGTCCCGACGAGAACGCCCGTTAGGAGGGTGAAGGAAAAATCATGAATGACCTCTCCGCCGAAGAAGAACAGCGCGACCAGGACCAGGACGACGGTCAATGAGACCACAATCGTCCGGCTGAGAACCTGGTTGATCCCGCCGTTGATCATCTCTTCCAGCGACTCCCGACGCCGGTGCTTCAGGTTTTCACGAATCCGATCGAAAACCACCACGGTATCCGTCAGAGAATAACCGGCCAGCGTCAACAGGGCCGTCACGATGAGCAGCGTGATCTCCTTATCCAGGATATAAAGAATCCCCAGGACCGCCAGCACGTCATGAAAGGTCGCGAGGGCGGCCGCGATCCCGAACCGGAACTCAAAGCGGACCGCGATATAAAGGATGATCCCGATCATCGAAAAGACGACGGCGATGACGGCCTTCCTCTGAAGCTCCTGCCCGATGGTCGGACCGATGGCGGTGCTGCTGTCCACCACAAACCGGTTGGTCGAGATTTCCCGTTCAAAGACCTGGACGATCCGATTGGCCACGTCTTCCTGAATGGTGTTCTGTTGTTTCACCCGGATCAGAAGTTTGTTTCCTTGCGTGAATTCCTGAAGCTCGGCGTCCGGAAACCCATGATCCGACAGAACCCGGCGGGCTTCGTCGATCTTGATCGGTTGCTCGAATTTCAGCTGGACGGCGGTTCCTCCCGCAAAGTCGATGCCCAGATTCGCCTGGCCCCGCCCGATCTGGATGAGGGCGACCAGCCCCAGAAGCGCCATGATGCCGGAAAAACCAAACGCGTAGTTTCTCTTGCTGATAAAATCTATTTTCGTCTTTCCTAATATTTCAAGCATGCACTCTCCTGATGAATAGATTTTAAATGCTCAACCGCTGCAGCTTCCACCGGCTGTTGATAAAATCAAAAACAATCTTCGTTCCCACCAGGGCCGTGAATAGGTTGATGGCAATCCCCAGGCTCAGGCTGACGGCGAATCCTTTGATCGGGCCGGTGCCGAACAGAAAGAGAACCACCGCCGTGATCAGCGTCGTCACGTGGGAATCAACGATTGTCAGGAAGGCCTTGTCATAGCCGCCGTCTATCGCCAGACGGACCGGCTTTCCCTGCCGGAGTTCTTCCCGGATTCGCTCAAAGATCAGCACATTGGAATCCACGCCCATGCCGATCGTCAGAATAATGCCGGCAATACCGGGCAGAGTCAAGGTGGCGTTCATCGCCGCCAACCCCCCCATCAGTACGATCAGGTTCAGGACCAGGGCCATGTCCGCGACCATGCCGGACATCCGGTAATAGATCATCATAAACAGAATCACCAGGATGCCGGCCAGCACGGTCGCCCGGATTCCCATCCGGATCGAGTCCTCTCCCAGCGACGGACCGACCGTGAGATCCTGAATCGTTCGCACGGGCGCCGGGAGCGCGCCGGCCCTCAAGACAATGGCCAGGTCGTTCGCCTCCTGCGTCGTAAAACTGCCGGTGATCTGCGCATTCCCGCCTGAAATCCGATCCTGGATGACCGGCGCCGAATAGACGTTGTTGTCCAGGATGATCGCCAGGCGTTTTTTCACGTTTTCACCCGTGATTCGTTCAAACACCTGCGCGCCGGCGCCGTCCATGCTGATCGAGACATACGGCTCATTGAACTGACCGATGCTCACGCGGGCGTCCGTCAGAACATCCCCGGTCATCATGATTCGTTTTTTAATGAGATAGGGCCGTTTCCGAATCTCCCCGGTTTCGGAGTCGATGAGCCGCTCAAACATAAGCTCGTCCCCTTCCGGAACCTTGCTCCCGTACTCGGCCAGGAAAGTCTCTTCATTCAGGGTGGTGATCGAAAGCGGAAGCGTGCGGCTCATCGGATGGTCTTCATCCAGGAGCTTGAACTCCAGGAGCGCCGTCTTTCCGATCAGATCCTTCGCCCGCTTGGAATCCTTCACACCGGGAAGCTGAATCACGATCTGACGGGCCCCCTGCCGCTGGATCAACGGCTCGGCCACGCCGAACTGGTCGATCCGATTCCGAATCGTCTCGAGCGCCTGAGTGGTCGCGGAATCCTTGATCCGGATCACTTCACCCTCGCGGAGATGATAAACCAGATCGTTGTCCTGGGACTCCTTCTGAATGAAGTTGGAGTAATTCGCCTCGATCTTCTTTGCGACGTCGGCCTTTTTTCCCGGGTCGGACAACGTGACGATCAAGTCCGAAGGACCGACCCGCTTCACCGATGCCACCGGAAGTTTCTCGGAATCCAGAAAGTCTTTGATGGAAGACGCCGTGCGTTCCACCAGGTTCTCAACCGCCTTCTCTTCCTCAACCTCCAGAACCATATGGATTCCTCCCTGGAGATCCAGGCCCAAGGTTATGCCGCGGCTCGGCATAACGTTCTTCCACCAGTCCGGCAGCAGGGGATAGACCGGGGTGGACGGCAAGAAAAAGATGATGGAGATCAAAACAGTGATGCTCAACAGCAACAGTCGTCCTCGAATCCCTCGTTTCACGTCGTGTATCCTCCATATTGACTGGGGACAGATTTAAAATCTGTCCCCGCCCGCTCAGGAACCCTCTTCCTGCCCTTCCTGAAGTTCCGCGATATACTCGCGCCGGACTTTGACCCGGACATTATCCGCAATCTGGACCGTGATCACATCCTTGTTGAGCGCCGCCACGGTGCCCAACACGCCTCCGGTGGTCAGGACCCGGTCGCCCTTTTTAAGCGCCTCCAGCATGGCCCGGTGTTTTTTTTGCTTCCGCTGCTGGGGAAGGATCAGCAGAAAATAGAAAACGACAAAGATCAAAACAAACGGCAGAAAAGAAACGAGCATCCCCCCGGGCGCTGCCGACGGACCCGCACCGGGGGCCCCGCCCGCATCCTGAGCCCATGCCATCGAAACAAAAAACTCCATTCGTTTTTCCTCCTTTTATAACGCTGGGGACAGAATTTAACCGGGAGGGGACAGATTTGCCTGCATGCTGCGGGCCTGCACTCGGCGGTTTGCAGCCGATGTGTCGCAGCAGTCGGCTGCACTTCACCGACTACAGGC
>JACQHO010000216.1 GCA_016198945.1 Nitrospirota bacterium
AATTCGAATCAACCTGTGAGGTGCCATCCGTATAGACCTGGGATCTTTGACAATAGAGGTTATATTCCTTCGCCCCCGAAATCACAGGCCAGTCAAAAATACCGACCGTGCTTGCGTAATCCAAGCTTGATGCATTGACCAGTGATAGGGCTGTCGTTGTGCCCGGCGTAGGACCGCCATTTGTGGAGAAATAGACGACGCAGTCGCCGGCGCCGCCGCCGATGCCCACCCATGGACCCGGTGCGTCATTCGGGCAGACGCCGTTACCGGCACTATTTCCTGCCGCATCCTCCAGGCCGATCAGATTAAAGATAACTTCATACAGTGCTGAAGTCCCGGTCCCGTTCGTCATTGTAACGGTCAATTGATCGAATGTCGCATTCCAGACCGCCGTGAAAAGAGCAGGGGCTTTGTTTCCATCGAATTCCACCTGGAGAGCGCCCGAGCTGATCAGACCCACCTGATTGCTTGGATCCGTGCTGGTTTCGTCCGTCTGAGCCACCGGTTCGCTAAATGTAAACACGACGGTCTGAGTCGTGGCCGGTGTCAAATCGCTGCCCGGCTCCGGGCTGACCGCAATAATTTCCGGCCCGTGGGTGTCCACCGAACAGAGGTGGAGAGCAGTGCTTTCCTGAACGCGAAGGAAAAGCGTCTGATTATCGGCGGGTGAGGTTATACTCACGCTGTCCTCGGCCGTGGGAGCAGTCGCGTTGTCCACTGCCTGGATTGTAAACGACTGATTCGCTTCGATATTGCTGAAAGTGAAGGAACCGCTTGCATCCGTGGTAGCCGTCGCAACGACTCGGCCTGAACCCGTGCTGCTGTTTGAACCACTCACCAGCGTGCTTGGGCTGACCAGGGAAACGGTCGCGTTCGCGACCGGGGTGAAGAAATCCCCATCGGATATCGAGCAACCGGCCACAACGCCCTGGATGTTCGCGGCCAGCTTTCCGACCAGGACGTCCTGACTGCTCACCAACCCATCCACGGCCGTATCATGGTTGGAGCTGTTTTCACAAGTATCCAAACCATCGCTGTCAGAATTGTTGATATTGTCGCAGTCCGTATCATTCAGCGAGGTGAAGCTGACCGACGCGTTCTGATAACGGAAATCAGGATACCGAGGCGCCGTGGCCGCCACGCGCATATCAACGGGTGAAACCACCGCGCGAAGGTCGACCGTAATATCGTAACTCCCGGTGACGGTCCCGTTCAGCGCATCGGAGGTTGCCGGAACATTCGCCAGAATGTACTGACCCTGGGCATCCGACACGTCCACCGCAAGCCCGATGGAGACGACTGCATTGACGATCGGCTCCCTCGTCGTGGAATCAAGAATTTTCCCTTGAATCGTTCCCACCGGACGGAAAGTCGCGGCCGAGGGACTGTCAACGGACGTCGAAATGCTGCCATCATCCCCCTTCGCGCATCCCCCGATCACGAGGGCGGTAAAAAGCAGGCCTACCACAAAGCCTGAACTCCACTTCTGCTTCATGAACTCCATGTTCTCCTCCTTTGTGAATGCTGCTTGATGTAAGCTGCTTTCTTGCTTTTTTAAAACCACGGTCTTTATTATAGCAGGAAATCAAAAAAATGAAGTGTCGCCTGATTATTTTTTGATCGCTATCGCATTCCTCCCTTCATAAGAAAGTTTTATTGAATTTTTTCTGGGCGGTTAGAAGGCGTTAAAGAGTAGCATTTCAGCCGGGCCGTTTCCGTGACGCACATCACAACTCCGATGATGTTTATCGCCCATGCCAAGCCGCTCTCTTAAAATAAAAAGACACTGTTTTTTAAAGCGATTGGGACCGGGACTCTGAAAACAGTGCGCATCATATCCCAAAAAAAATAGCGTGTCAAGGAAAAAATTATGAATGGATTCGGGCCAGTTCGCTTTCGACAAAACGGCGGATTTCATGCATCCGGCCGGCGGTCTCGGCCTCAAACCTCAAGACCAGCGCCGGCTGGGTGTTCGAGGCCCGCACCAGCCCCCATCCCCCTTCGAAGACGATCCTCGCCCCGTCGAGTGTGATCAGATCTCGGATCGCCATTGCGTCGGTGGAAGGGCCGGCCCGCAGCGCCTCGAACCGCTCTTTCAATTTCTCCACGACCGAAAATTTCAGCTCGTCCGGGCAGTCCCGGCGGATCTCCGGCGTGGAACTCATTTTCGGAAGATCCGACAGCAAGCCGGACAGCGGCCGCCGGCGTTCGGCCAGGATCTCAATCAGACGGCAGCCGGCATAGATCGCGTCGTCGTAACCGAAATACCGGTCCGCGAAGAAGATATGCCCGCTCATCTCGCCCGCCAGCGCCGCGCCCGTTTCCTTCATCTTGGATTTGATCAGCGAATGACCGGCCTTCCACATCAGGGCCCGTCCGCCCTTCTTGACGACATCGTCGTAGAAAAGTTGGGAGGCCTTCACTTCGGACAGGATCGTCGCCCCCGGTTGACGGCTCAAAATATCGCGGGCAAAGAGAACCAGCAGCCGGTCGCCCCACAAAATTTCTCCCCGTTCGTCCACCACGCCGATTCGATCCGCATCCCCGTCATAGGCGATGCCCAGATCCGCCCCCCGGGAACGGACGGCCGAAATCAAGTCGTTGAGATTCTCCGGCACGGTGGGATCCGGATGGTGGTTGGGGAAACGGCTGTCCAGCTCGCTGTACATCTCGATCACTTCGCAGCCCATCGCCTTCAGGGCCTGAGGTCCGGCCAGCGCTCCCATCGCGTTGCCGCTGTCCACCACGACTTTCATGCCGCGCGCATCCACCGATTTGAAATGTCGTTTCAAATAGTCGAGGTATTGAGGAATGATCTCCACGGCAGGAACCGGTTGAGTCGGGCCGGTTTCGTAATCCCGCGCCTCAATCAGCCGCCGTATTTTCTGGAGATCCTCGCCGTAAAGAGACTCTTTCCCGACGCACAGCTTAAACCCGTTGTACTCGGACGGGTTGTGGCTCGCGGTGATCATCGCGCCGCCGTCAATCGGGTCTCCGCCCAAGGCGGACCCAAGCGGATGAAACAGCGCAAAATAAAGCAGCGGGGTGGGACAGACACTGATATCCGTCACGCCGACGCCGGTGG
>JACQHO010000210.1 GCA_016198945.1 Nitrospirota bacterium
AACGGCTGGGACTGGAAAACCGCCGGCGGTCGGAGAAGACGAAACCGCATTTATTACAGACCGAGGGTTCGATGATCAGCCGCTTCGGAGGATGAAGGCTTTTCGCCACGTGCTCCATGTGGGCGATTGCCTCTTTCTCCGAGATCCGGATCGTTTTGGAAAGGTCGCGGGCCGTCATCGGACCCTTTTCGAGTTCGGCCGTGATGAGCTGTCGAATGGTCATCTCGCGGGTCCTGTCCTGTGGCAGCCCCATCCGTCCTCACTCCGTATGCTCGAAGATTGATTCGGGGAACTCCACGAAAGGACCCTTGGTTTTTCCATTGCGGGCGGATGGGGCGCCCCGCCTCCGGCCACCCGCTCATGAACGTGGCGGCATCGTCTTACAGTAGATCACAGCCGAAATCCCGATCACGATCCCGGTCAGAACAAGAAGCAAGCCGCGCGGGATCTCCATGTAGATCAGTTTTTCGAGATAGTGGGCGATGAAGGAACCGGTATAAGAGCCGGCCGGTGTTCGGTTCCAGAGCCAAAGCTCCAGATAGGTGAGAGGACAGGTCCATGAGAAGGCCTGCAGCAGCACGCTGTATCCCAACGCGGCCAGATGCGTCCATTTCACCCACCGCACCCGCCGGCCGATGAAGGCTCCTCCGATTAAAAAGAGAATCCATCCGAGATGGACCGCCACAACAATGTCGGCCGCGATTCTGTAAAAAAGACCCATGACCGGATCCTTCCAACTTGAGTGGAGTGAATTTGATTATAAATGTTCAGTGTGTGATCCGCAACAGGATGGCGTACGGCTTAATTTGTTTGACGGTTTTAGGCTGAATGGTGTACTTTGCATTAGCACTTATTTATCTTCAAGAGGAGGAACGGTCATGCATATGCTGAAGAATGGTTTTGTGATCTCGGTCGTCGCGCTCGCGTTCCTTTCGGGCTGTGTTTCGCAGTCGAAGTATCGGGCCTTGGAGCAGTCGTCGAAGGCCGAGCAGTCCAAGTTGCAGCAGGAGATCGCCGGGCTCCGGTCTCAGAAAGAGAGTCTGGACAAGGATCTGGCGGCGCTCCGCCAGGAGAAACAGAATGCCGAAACGCAGATCGCCTCCCTCAATGATCGGCTGGACCAGATGCAGAAACAGGCGGCTGAGATCGCGGCGCAGAAGGACGAAGAGATTAACCGTCTGAAAGGTACGTATGAAAGTCTGGTCAAGGATCTCAAGGGCGAGATCGAAAAGGGCGAGATCAAGGTGACCCAGATTCGGGATCGGCTGACGGTCAACCTGGTCGAAAAAATATTGTTCGATTCCGGCAAGGCCGAGGTGAAGGCCCAGGGCAAAGAGGTCTTGAAGAAGGTGGGCAACATTCTTAAAGATGTCCAGGATAAGGATATCCGGATCGAAGGCTACACGGACAACGTCCCGATCGGAGGCGCGCTTCGACAGAAATTCCCCACGAATTGGGAGCTCTCGACCCAGCGGGCCACGAACGTCCTCCGTTTTCTTCAAGATGAGGGCGGCGTGGACGGAACGCGGCTCGCCGCAGTGGGCTTCGGCGAATTCCGGCCGATTGCAGGCAACGACACGCCGGAGGGCAAGTCGCAGAACCGCCGGATCGAGATCGTCCTGGTGCCGTCCGATATCCAGGGGGTTTTACAGGAATTGAAATAGGACATGCGATTGTAGAGGCGACGCTTGCGTCGCCCTTACTGCGATGTCTTAAATCGGTGTAGAATCTCCTCGCCCGGCATCGGTGGGGTTGATGGAAGATCCATCAAGTCCTGCACATATTCCGTGCGACGCATCCCGACCAGAACGCAGGACAGACCCGGCAGGGAAAGCAGTACGCGAATCGCCATCTGACTGAGCGTCTCAGTGGAAGCGGGATAACCGGCCTCGATGAGTCGTCGCCGGACGGCGTCGGATGCGCCCTGTTGAAGCGAAGCCAGATAGCGGCTGATCTCTTCGAACAGTCCGTTGATCAGCTCCACAAACTCCTTCTGCCAGCCGTTCCATTCCGGGCGACGGCCGAATTCCTCCTGGGCCGACGACAGCCAGTTTTTAACCGGCTCGATGATGTAAGGGCCGACCGCCTGCTCCAGATGGGCCGGCGATTGGAGTTGCGGGATGATCTGCTCCAGCATATCGGCCGTGCCGACGTCCGACTCCTTTGATCCGGTGAACAGCTTGGAAAACCTCTCTTCATGTCTTCGAAGAGGCTGAAGAAGCGACCGGATCGCCTCCGGACCCGGCGGGGGGAAACCGGGTTTTATAAAATCGGCCAGACGGATCATTTGATTTTTCGAGAAGGCGTTTAACGGCCGATTCACCAAGACCCCGATCCCGTTCGACCGGCAGAACTCCAGGACCGTTTGACCCTCGTTGTTGGCCTCCAGTGCGCCGCCGGACTCAAAAAGATTCATCGGAAGCTGGACGACGGAAAAATGGGGCTCGTCGGCGACTTCGCGTGCAACCGCAAGACATCGCGCGACGCTGGTCGCGGTCTGGTCCGACGCCGGAAGACCGTAATGGTTCGAGCTGATCCCGTACCAACGGATCCTGCCCGTGCGGACTTTTTCCTCCAAAAAGCGGAAGGCTTCCCGTATGCGGCGGTAAAACTCGTCATGATCGGCCGCGGAGATTTTCCCGTGATGGGCGATCTGCGTCAGATAATATTCCGGGTTATGGAGCAGGTAGATGTCGATCGTCCCGACCTGCAGCCGTTCGGCCGAGAGGCGGATCTGCGTTTCCAAAAATTCCGGATGGATGCAGTGCCACAGGCCGTCGGCATACGCGACGACTTCCGGGAAGGACCGCGACTTTGCCAGCGCCATGTTCTGTCCCTGGATATAGCCGCCTTTCGTCACGAGGATCAATCCGTCGCGCGGATAATCCTTGATGACGCGGCCGATGAGACGTTCGGATTGGCCGTCGGTATAATTCGCGCTCGTATCGATCAGATTGCCGCCGCGGTCCAGGTAGGACCGGAGGGCGGCCTCCTGCAGGTCGTTCCCTTCCCCGATGCGATAGCTTCCGAAGCCGAGGGGATGTACCGAGGACCCTGTTCGGCCGAGGGGGCGGAAGAATGATCGGTCCATGCATTTTCTCCTTATCGAAGGACGGCCATCATGAACTCATGGAAACGGCGGCAGGGGCGCGTAGGCCATCGGAAAGCCCAGGAGCGTTTCCAGCCAACCGTCCATTTCATTCTCCGGAAGCGGCGCCCGGTTCAGCCGGGCCTCGATTTTAAATCCGCCGGCCATTCCGACCACGCCGACGATCAGCCAGGCGTTGCGCGTGTTTGGGTAAAGCTCCTGGGTCTGAATCTCGCATAGGGTTGTGTAAAGCCGTCCGTCGGGCCGGATCACCGATGAAAGTTCCGGCAGATCCAGAAGCTGGCCGTGGATGGAACAGCGGTAGGCATAGCGGGCCCCGGGCGCGGTCGTTTCAAACTCCCTCAGCGCCGGTTCGGAAAATCCGGTCAGGTAGGCGCGGACCGTGGCCGGTTCTCCTCCGCCGGTGGCGGCCAACCGTCCGGCTGGGACGAGAAATTCGAAGGCATCGGGGAAATTGTACTCGAACTGGCAGGGTCCGAACGCGTCCGGCCAGGAACAGAACAGCGCCGCGTCTTCCTCCGTCGTCCGCAGCGTCACTTTTCCGTTTTTGATCTCCGGCTCGATCGGCAGCTCCAGAAACGCGATGACGGATTGAAAGACCCGACGGCGTTCCTCGATCCAAACCTCGCGCCGGTCATCCGCACGCGTCTCGTCCGGCGTGATCACCTCGGTGGTATGCAGGCGGACGCGAATGAAGGAATGGAGATCGCGAAAGCCGATCCAGAACATTCCGTTCGGATGATGGGCGGTGAACCGTTCATGGAGATTCCAGGGGTGGCTGACGGAGCAGTAGGTTCCGGATCCTTTGTGTCGTTGATAAAGGGTGTGGTACGCGCCGGCCAGAAGGAAGAAGTCCCCCGTCCAGTTTTCACGAACATGGACCAGCGTGACGTCCTCCTTCGGCCAGGCTGAAAGGCGGCTGATTTTTCCGGGGGCTGGGACGGTCCATTCCTCTATATAGATGATGATCTCCTTTTCCGTCGTTGCCGGTTTCAGACCGAGACGGTCCAACCGCTCACCCAGTTTCAGCACATCCTCAAATGAAAACGTTTTATTTGATTCCCACCGTCGTTCACGCACCCGAGAGACTCCATATTCGTTATGCTGATACACCGGGCCCGTTTGTCACTGGGCCCTACGGCTCCGGCGGCTTCCGTTTGACCCGGCTAAGGCTCGGCCGCTCAATTTTCCGAAGGGGTTCTGCGGAAAATTGGCCCTGACGTGCCGCGTCTCTCGCCAAGCCGGGTGTCCCCAAACGCAAGCCGAGTCGCCTCCCGGCCTCAGCGCCAAACGGCGCCTTCTAAATAAACGCCCCGCCTCCGGCCACCCGCCTTGATCCACCGCCTAATCTTCCCCCGCCTCGATGCAGGTGACGCCTTTAGGGCCGACCACGGCGCCGTGGCGCGTGCCGGCCGGAAGGATCATCCGGTCGCCGCGTCGGAGTTCCACTTCATGCTCGGCGTCAGGCAATGAAAAGGTGATGCTTCCATCGAGACAGAAAAGGGTTTTACGGTACGGATGCGAATGAATCCCGTAGACCTCGCCCGGTCCGTTCGACCACCGGCTGTGCGTCAGGCCCCGCGCGCCGAAGAAATTGACGATCTCCTCTTCCGGAAGGGAATGGGCATGCGGCCAGCGCAACACCTGGACATTCCCGGGAAGGGTTTCATGATATGAGGGTTGATTCAAGAAAGAATTCTCCTGACCGCTTAAGCATATCCGCATCATCAATGGATACGCAAGTGGGGATTGCACAAAAATGAGATAAATCAGCAGCCTCGAAATCAAAACTACCGGCAGGAAATCATTCGAAACGGCCGGCGCCGTTTTCTTCGAGAAATTCGATCATTGCCCGGACATTATTGCGATTGGCGATTTTCATCGGGGTCACTCCAAAATTGTTCTCGGCTCTTACATCCGCGCCGTTAGAAATAAGCATTTGGGCTGTTTTGATCCATATTTTATTATAATAGTCAGAGAGCGGGTCTTTAACTTTATTTACAATGAGATGGAGTGGAGTCTCTCCTCTGTTGTTCCGTGTATTCGGGTCCGCGCCTTTTTCGAGCAGGATGGAAATGCATTTCGGGTCCGTTGCCAGCTGCCTTACGGCGTGTATCAGCGCCGTCTCGCCGGATGAGTCCTTTAGATCGACATCCGCTCCATGATCCAATAGGATTTCCGCCACAGCTCCCCAGCCCCGCTTGGCCGCCATGATTAATGCCGTTTCATCATTGTAGTTTCTTGCATTTACCGCCGCCCCATGATTCAGCAGGAGGGTGACGGCCTCTTTCCGGCCCGCTTGAGACGCGAGCATTAATGCCGTGTTGCCGCTCTGGTCTTCTTCATTGGGATCCATTGATCGATCCAGTAGGACCCGGATCACATTGGCATGCCCGGCCGCTGCCATTTGCATCAGGAATGTGGAGCCGTCGTTGGAACCGCCGGGTATATCCGCTCCGTATTTCAGTATCAGCAAGGTTTTCTCTTCGCTACTTCCGAGAGCCGCATATAGAGGATCGTAACGCGTCGGTTTGTCCACACTCGCTCCATTTTCGAGCAATAACCGCACATTTTTGATTAAGCCGCGCCCCAAAGCCATCAGGAGAGCGGTCTGTCCTTCAAAATCTTCAGCATCCGGATCGATCCCGGCCGCGAGAAATAATTCGAGAATCTTGGTGGATTCAGGATCGGCAGATCCCGCGTACTTTACAAATTCGGAGGTGCTGTACCGGACCTTTAACCGCTCCAGCGACTCCCGGGGAGTTAACGAGGGATCGATCTGAATTTTAGGGACGTTCGGCAGTCGGCTAAGATCCTCCGAGTCGTCGACCCATCGTGAGCCGGACTCGATCAAGGAACCGATTCCCCAGATCGCTCCGAGGATCGCGAGGAGAATGATCAGGCGTGTAGCTGCCGTTTTCATAAGGGCCCTCGATGGGAGTGACGGAGGTCCGGGTGGTTACTTGATTGCTCCGGCTACGGTGAGAAGGTCCACCAGACACCGTTTTTTTATTGCGGTATCCATCACGCTCTGGCCAAGGTTGTTCCGCGCGTTCACATCGGCGTTGTTCTGGATGAGAGCCGCGACCGACCGTTTGTTGCACTTGTAGACCGCGAAAGTCAAGGCGGTATTGCCATCATTGTCCCTCAGATTTGGGTCCGCCCTCCGGGCCAATAGTACTTCGACTCCTCCCTTGTTGCCGGCCGCCGCCATGAGGGCCGTGCGGCCATCCGGATCCCGCTGATTAATATCCGCGCCGTGATCCAAGAGGATTTCGACCGTCTTGGGGCTTCCGGAAGCGGCCGCTTGAATCAGGATCGGCCGGCCGAATCTGCCTTTCTTGTTGATGTCAACACCTTTGGCTATGAGCATTCGAACGACGTTTGCACGATCATGTTCCGCCGCGCTTTCAAGTGCGGTCGTGCCGTCATTGTTTTGCGCGTTAGGGTTCATTCCGGCTTGTAAGAACAGCTGGACGACGAGATCATCCGAAAGACTGGAGTATCCGGCGCGTCTCACGAATTCCGAGGCGTTGTACCGGACCTTCAAACGTTCCAGCGTTTCCAGAGGAGACCACGGTGTCTCACCGCGCACGGCCGGAAGGATCAGTGGAGTGAACGCGTCATCGCCCGATATATTGGTACCCGCCCCGTGATCCAGGAGTAGCCTTGCGATCTCCATCTGGCCGGATGAGAAAGCCGCGATCAAGGCGGTCCGGCGGGAGCCATCATAGGGGTCGACCCTTGCTCCATTAGACAACAACATCTTAACGGTGTCGGTCTGTCCGGCGCTGGCCGCGTAGATCAGGGCCGTTGTATCGTGTCCGTCTCTAGCGTCCGGACTCATCCCGGCCGCGAGAAACAGCTCAACGATCTGGGTAGGTCCCCGTTCGGCATGATGGATGAACGTCGGTATGTTGAACGGAATTCCTTGCTTGGCCAGCTCATCAAGGGGGGGTAGGGGAGATCCGGTAATGTTGGCTGAAGCGATTCGATCGGCGAGTAGGAGGTAGGATTCCTGAAGCCCGGCCAGCGCCGCGCGGACCTCCTCCGCATGGCCCTCCGGTTCCACGGAGGAAAAGACCTTTTGGACGGTTCCCTCCGGATCGATGATCACGGTCGCAGTGCCGCACAGCCGTTTCCACATCACATCCATGATCAGACCGTATCGGCTGCAAAGCCGGAGGCTGGAGTCCGACAGGAGCGAAAAATTCAGGTTGAGCTTATGGGCAAATCGGCGGTGGCTTTCAACCGCATCGGCGCCGACACCCACTATGACGGCCCCCATCGAGCCCAAGTCCGGGAGCTTGTCGCGAAACCCAACGGCCAGTTTTGTGGCGCTGGGCGAATCATCTTTGGAATAAAAATATAGGACAAGCCATTTATCGCGATAGCTCCCCAGTGCCCAGGACTTTCCCGCCTGATCGACCAGGCCGAAGTCCGGAGCGGGTTCCCCTTCATGAACGGCAAGCGGCGGAGCCTCGGTGGAAGGCCAAAGTCCCCAGATCAACCCGAGGACAACCGCTGCTACGCCGAATGGAATCCACGGGATTCTCATGGTCATCTCCCAAATTATATAGTATAGCAGGGTTAGGAGCGCCGCCAGAGCATCAACAATTCCTTGCCCTCGCGTCGTGGGATCGAGCGCGGCACGCGATCCAAGGCCAGGGTAAAATAGCGGCCGAACCGGTCGATCAACTCGTCCCGTGTCGCGCCGAACGGCGGGCCGGTCTCGGGACGGATGTTGTAGAAGACGCCGAGAAGAAAGCCGCCCGGCTTCAAGATCGCCGCGGCCGATTCAACGTACCGGTCCCGATGGTCCGGATCAATTGCGCAGAAAAAAGTATTCTCGAAAATCAGATCGTAATGCCCGGGAAAA
>JACQHO010000211.1 GCA_016198945.1 Nitrospirota bacterium
GAATCACCCGCTGGGCCGTCGTGAGCCTGCCGCGTCGGGCGAGGGCCTCCGTGCGCAATCGCGCCTTTTCATCGTTTAACGTCGTCATAAAGATCATCGGTGATAAATCCGTGGATAGGATATCAATCTGGTTGTTGGGATGTCAAGAAACGTAGGGGCGTACAGCCGTACGCCCCTACAAAAACAATGATGTCCCTATGGTTTAATCAAAAACTCCCGGTAGCCGGTGCTGTTGTCGGCCCTCGTCACCGTCACGCGATACAAGACATCCGTCTGTAAATCGGGCTCGGGACTCCCAGCCGCAGGCTCAAAGGTATTGGCTTGAGAGATGCCGTGCGTCACGGGGGACTGGATAACATCCAGTCCGGGATTATTAGACTGCAATTCCCAGACCGATTCACTGGGGTCTACCCGCGCCACCCTTACATTTGCAGCCGTGGTATCACTGCCTTCCGACCAGGTATAGATCGGCCTGGATACGGGGTCGCCGCACGAAATATGGACTGAGATCAGACCGGTGGCCGCGCCCTCTTGAATACAGGTATCGACATTTTTATCCTCTCCACAGCCGATCAAAAGAAAAGAACCGACCACAAAGAGACCGATGAATCTAACCACTCGCACGAACAACCTCTTTTCCGATTAATCGTAGGGGCGTACGGTCCGCCTGAGGCGGATACGCCCCTACTGGAGCATCAGAACCCGATCGAAAACTGAAAGATATGCCGACGGTCCGGGATCTGGCCGGCGTAGGCCCCGATCTCTTCGATATAATAGGCATAGCTCAGATTCAAAATCCAGAGATCCACGCCGAAACCGAAGCTTGGATAGCCCTGGTTCAATCCGGCGCGGAGCGCCAGAATCACGGGCAGTTTGTATTCAACGCCGAGATGGAGGCGCTTGGCCAGGTCGTTGTCTTTTCCCAATTGGTTTGTCAGATCCACAATATCAAAAGCCACCAGTAACTTTCCGAAACCCAGGGGCGGATGCACGGCCGCGCCGAGACTCACGATCTGCTCCAGCGTGCCGGCATCCCCTAAATCCACATCCGCGATGTTCTGGAGGGCGAGCCCGACCGAGGGGTCCAGGAAGAGCGGAAAATTATAAATCGCTCCGAGATCAATTCCCACCCCCGTCCCCTTCTCAAAATCGTCCGTGTCGACTCCATCCTCTCGAACCAAGTCGAGCGTGCTGTATTCCTGATCGAGAAACCGCCGATTGATGAATTTCCCGGTAGCCCCGACCTGTAGTTTTTTGTCCATGAAAGCGTAAGCGCCCGATACGAGCAACGCGATATCGTAGCCTGCGCGGATATTCAAGGTGTTGGGTCCGAGCGGGTTGTGCACCTCGCCGTCAAACGAGGCCTGGCCCAGCACGCCGACCCCGAAGTTGTGAAATGTCGCGCTGGGAAACAGCCCGGTCCTCAGATGAAGATGCTTGCCGAACCATTTCTCCAACAGATCGGCTGCGAGCTGGGCCTGCTCGGTATCGGTGTTCGCATCCGACACATCGCTCAGGTCCTTGAAAAAATCGAGCGTGTCTTTGCTGACCTCAAAATAAGGGTTTAGAATATCCACGCCGCCCAAGCCCTCGATCTTATTCAGCCCCGCCGGATTGTAGAACATCGCATTCTCATCATCCGCCACGGCCGTGAAGGCTCCGCCCATTCCGAGCGGCCGTATGCCCTTGTAGAAGACCGGCAACTCCTCACCCCACGCCGCGCCGGAAGACAAAACCATCAACATCACCAAAGGGATTGTCCAGATTCTCATAAAGATTCTCCTCATCGAATGATTCACCGTGCGTGCAGAAATCGTTTATTGGATTGTAAATCCCTGGTCGTCGAGATATTGCTGCAACTCGGCTGCGGTAAGCGTATCGTCGAGATCGCCGTCCAAACCATTCAGGCTTTGATGAAGCTCGGAAATCGCCTCAGCCAGGTCGCTGTCCACCACGACCGTCCCGCCGATGATGCTGTTGGAGCAGGTGATCCCCCTATCGGCGTCACGAAGGGCGTCCCCGACGACGCCGGCCACGGCCGGGGTGATATCTCCCGTCAAGATCACGGCGGTCGCCAGATTTTGGAGTGTGGTGACGGCCATGACGCCCCGAATCGTATAGATGATCGCCTGGTTGAAGGCGGCATCGGGGTTATAGGCAAAGGGGGCCGGGTTACATCCCGTGGTGGGAGGCAAGGAGGTATCGGTTAAAAAGGAGATCGCCGTTGTCGTATCGGCGTCCCAGGTGGCTGAAACGAGTGTGACCGCGGCATCCGCGATCGCCTTGAATAGATTGAACTGGTCGGCCGTATCGCCGGAGGCGACAAAGTCGGCGCCGATCCGGATCAATTCCGTAACGTCAAAACCGGCCCGACAGGCGTAGGCCGCGGCCAGTTTGATCCGCATGTCCACGTCGTTCCGGTCGTTATTGAAACCCGCGGTAAAACCGTTGATCGCGGTCTGGCAATCGCCGCGGTCCAGCGCGATCTGGGCCTCCTGGACTTTCGCCTCGATTGAATTTTCGTCCGCCAGACTTCCGAAAAAATTATTGTGGTCGCCGCAGCCGGACAGTCCGACCACCATGGCCAGTGCCGCCCAGCTTGTTTGCCGTATTCGCATTGAATCCTCCTTTTTGAATATTGATCTTATGATGTCGGACGACGCTCGATCGTCACGCTGAGGTCGCCGGCCTGGTAGGCGCGGACGAACGCCTCGACCACGTTTCCATCAAACTGGGTGCCGGCCATTTTTTGGAGCTCATCCAAAGCCGTCTGAACCGAAAGCCCCTTCCGGTACGGACGGTCGGTCGTCATCGCATCGAAACAATCCGCGGCGGCAATGATCCGGGCGATCAGCGGAATCTGATCGCCCTTCAGTCCTTCGGGATAACCGGTGCCGTCGTATTCCTCATGATGGTGCATGATCCCGGGGACGATCTTGCGGAGCTGTTTCACGTGATCCACGATCTTCGGCCCGATCGTAGTGTGCTCTTCCATCCGCCGACGCTCATGATCCTCCAGCTTGCCGGGTTTTCGGAGAATACTGTCTTCGATTCCGATCTTTCCGATATCGTGAAGCAGCGCGGCCAGTTTCAGATTGTCAAACTCCGGAGCCGGGAGGGCCAAGTGTTTACCCATGGCCGTGGAATAGGCCAGAACCCGGCGCGTGTGGCCCGCGGTGTAGGCGTCCTTCGCCTCGATGGCATCGCCCAGCGCCTCGGCCGTCCCGAAAAAAGCCTCCTGCAGCTCTTTATAGAGGTTTGCATTGTCCACCGCGATCGCCACCTGGTCCGCCAGGCTCTGGAACTCTTCGAGGTCCCATTTGGAAAAGGGCTGCGCGCCTAATTTGTTGATCGCCTGAAGCACGCCGATGATTTTGTCACGGATCTTGACCGGAACACAGATCATGTTGCGCGTCACAAACGCACTCTTATCATCGGCCCTCCTCGCAAACCGCGGATCCTTCTGCGCATCCGCCACGATCACCGGCTCGCCCGTTTTAGCGACCCAGCCGGCGATGCCCTCTCCTATTTTGAGCCGGATTTCCTTGACCCGCTCGCCGCGGTCGCCCAGCGCCACCTCAAAATACAACTCCTGGGCCGCCTCATCAATGAGGAGCAAGGATCCCACCTCGGCTTCCATCAACTGCGTGGCGGCCTCCATTGCGCGCTTCTTCACCTCTTTTTCGTCCAGCGTCGAGTTGAGCAGTCGGCTGATTTCCTTCAGCGTCTTGAGTTTTCGGACCTTGCCGTCGTATTTCTCGAACAGCCGTGCGTTCTCGATCACGGTGGCGACCTGGACCGCGATCGCATCCAAGAGATTGAGATCCTCCCGTCCGAAGGGTTTCCGGTCTTTTTTATTCAAGACTTCCACGACCCCCAGAACACGGCGCGCGATCTTCAGCGGGACGCAAAGCATGTTCTGCGTCGCCACGCCGATTTCCCGGCCGAACTCCTTTTTGATCAGGCGGTCATGATTGGCGTCGCCCGTAAAATAGCTGTGGCCGGTCCGGGCCACCCAGCCCGCAATCCCTTCTCCCATCCGAATCCGCTTGCCCACCAATCCCTCGGAACCTTTTCCCCTGCAGGCCGCGAAAATTAGGTCTTTTGTCACCTCATCCATCAGCAGAATCGACCCGGCCCGGGTCCGGGTCAGTTTTAAAATCACGCCGAGGTAATGGTCGTAAAGCCGGTCGAGCGGCTGCGCCTCCAGGGACATCCGGCTGATCCCTTGAAGCACCTCCCGCTTGGCACGCTCGATCTGAAGTTCACGCCGCAGTCTCAGAACGGACTTCGACTGATCGGTGCTCCGCCGGCCTCTTAACGCCCGTCTTTTGATCGTCGTTCTCATGAATGCGCCGCAATGGGCTTGGAGGGGCGCCGGGCGCGCCCGCCCGTCACGGCCCGCTTCAACTGTTTCACGAACTCCGCGACGACGGCCGGGAGATCCGGATCCTCCATATGCTGCTCAATCAGCCGCACGATCGCGCTGCCCACAATTACGCCGTCCGCCATCCCGGCCAGGGTTGCCGCCTGATCGGGCGTCGAGACTCCGAAGCCGACCGCGACCTGTTTGTCCGTCATTCGCCGGACGGCCGACAGCCTGTTTTTGACATCGGAATAATCGCTTAAAGACGCGCCCGTGATTCCCGTCAGGGAGACATAATAGAGAAACCCCTGCGTCTGACCGGACAGAAACCTCAACCGGCCGGACGGCGTGGTGGGCGCGGCCAGCAAAATCCAGTCCAGCCCGGTCCGACGGCTTCGATCCAGCACGGTCTGTCCTTCTTCCGGCGGCAGATCCGGAATGATCAAACCGTCCACCCCGCATGCCTCGGCTTCCTTAAACAACTTCTCGACGCCGAACTTGAGGACCGGATTATAGTAGGTCATCAGGACCAACGGGATTTCGCTTTTCTTCCGGATGTCGGCCGCCAGTCTTAAAACGTCCTTGAGGGCCGTCTTCCATTTCAGCGCCCGAAGACCGGCCCGCTGAATGACGGGGCCGTCCGCGATCGGGTCGGAGAACGGGACGCCCAGCTCGATGATATCCGCGCCGGCCTGCTCCATCGCCACCACCAGTTCCTCCGTGCGTTCAAGATAGGGATCGCCGGCCATGATATACGGGATCAGGGCCTTTTCTTTTTTCGCGCGCAATCGCTGAAATGTCTGGTCGATACGGTTCATAATTTCACGCCCCGTATTTTGGCGACTTGCATAACGTCCTTGTCGCCGCGGCCGGAAAGATTGACGATGATCACCCGGGATCGCTTCATGCGCGGGGCCAGTTTCACAACATGGGCCACCGCATGGGCCGATTCCAGCGCCGGCATGATGCCCTCCACGCGGCTCAATAAATCGAACGCGGACATCGCTTCGTCATCCTTCGCATGGGTAAAATGGATCCGGCCGCGATCATAATAATAGCTGTGCTCCGGACCGACGGCGGCATAGTCCAGCCCGGCCGAGACGGAATGGGTCAGCCGGATCTGACCGTCGTCATCCTGAAGCAAATAGGTCATCGTCCCGTGAAGCACCCCGACCGAGCCCTCGGCGAAACGCGCGGCATGCTTCCCGCTTTCGATTCCGTGGCCGCCGGCCTCCACCCCGATCATCTCGACGGATCGGTCGGACAGGAACGGATAGAACAGCCCCATCGCATTGCTGCCGCCTCCGACACAGGCCACGAGACAGTCCGGCAGGCGTCCCTCCGCTTTTTGAATCTGCCGGCGGGTTTCCGTCCCGATGACGGATTGGAAGTCGCGGATCATCACCGGAAAGGGATGCGGCCCGAGCACCGAGCCCAGAATGTAATGGGTCGTCCGCACATTCGTCGTCCAGTCCCGCATCGCCTCGCTGATCGCATCCTTGAGCGTCCGGCTCCCGGAATCCACCGGCGTCACCTTCGCCCCCATCAACCGCATCCGGTAGACATTGAGCGACTGGCGCTCCATATCCTCCGTGCCCATGTAAACCTCGCACTCCAGCCCGAAGGCCGCCGCAACCGTGGCGACGGCCACGCCGTGCTGCCCCGCGCCGGTTTCGGCGATCACGCGGCGCTTGCCCATCCGCTGTGTGAGCAGGGCCTGGCCGATCGTATTATTGATCTTGTGCGCGCCGGTGTGACAGAGGTCCTCCCGCTTCAGATAGATCTTCGCGCCGCCGAGTTTTTTTGTTAACCGTCCGGCATAATAGAGCGCCGTGGGCCGGCCCGCAAAATCCTTAAGATATCCTTTAAGATGTTTCTGGAACCTTTGATCTTCCTTGCAGGCCTCGTACTGCTTTTCAAGCTCGGTGAGGGCCGGCATCAGTGTTTCCGGGGCAAAGCGTCCCCCATAAAGTCCGAAATGGCCTCTCTGGTCCGGTAATTTTGTCATTTTCATGCCTGTTTCGCGGCTTCAATAAACCGCTTGATCTTTGAATGGTCTTTTTTCCCGATGCGCTCTTCCACGCCGCTGGAGACATCCACCCCATACGGCCGCACCCGGGCGATGGCCGGTCCGACATTTTCGGGCGTCAGGCCTCCGGCCAGAATGATCTTCCCGAATTTCTTCGCATCAACCGCCAGGCTCCAGTCGAAGGTCTCTCCCGTGCCTCCGAGTTGCCCCTCCCGATAGGTATCCAGCACAAAAGCCCTGACCTTGTATGGGATCATCCGGTTGAGGCTGAATTTATCGCGAATCCGTATCGCCTTGATCACACGGACGCCCAGGCGACGGCAGAGATCGGCCGGTTCATCCCCCTGGAGCTGGATCAGATCCAGACCGCATTCCTCCACCGTCGAGAGCATCTCTTTTTCGTCCGCGTCGGCGAAGACTCCGACCGTCGTGACGAACGGGGGAAGCTGGGCGATGATGTTCCGGACCGCCCGGGCATCAATATAGCGGGGGCTGCTCTTATACAGTACGAAACCGACCGCATCGGCGCCGTAATCGGCCGCCGCGAGAGCGTCGTGAACGTTCATGATGCCGCAGATTTTTACGCGCATCTTTTCCCAAACAACTCTCTTATCTTCCCTCGTATATCGGGGCTCTTCATAAACGTCTCCCCGATCAGCACGGCATCCGCTTCCGCCTCAATCAGCCGCTCGACATCCTTCGATCGGGCGATCCCGCTTTCGCTCACCACAATCCGGTCGTCCGGAATCCCGCGGATCAGGCGAAATGTCGTTTTAAGATCGGTTTTAAATGTCGTCAGATCGCGATTGTTGATGCCGATCAGCCCGGCGCCGGCCCGCAGAGCGCGGTCCACCTCCTCCTCGGTATGAACTTCGACAAGGGCATTCATGCCGAGGTCCCCGGCAAGCGCCTGGAAATCGCTCAGACGGTTGTCATCCAGAATCGCGGCGATCAGCAACACCGCATCGGCATCAAACGCCCGCGCTTCGTAGACCTGATATTCATCCAGCACAAAATCCTTCCGCAGCAACGGGCGGCTGACCGCCTTTCGAACGATGGATAGATATTCCAGCGAGCCTCGGAAAAACCGCTCTTCCGTCAAGACCGAGACGGCCGTCGCGCCTTCCTCTTCATAGATCCGGGCGATCCCGGCCGGATCAAATCGGTCCCGGAGCAGCCCCTGTGACGGAGAGGCCTGCTTCAGCTCGGCGATCAGTTTCAGCCCGGCGTTCGATGAAAGCGATCCGGCAAAATCCCTCGGGGCCTCCCGGTCCTTGATCCGGCGCTTCAAATCGGCCGACGGCCGGCGGAGTTTTGAGGACCGAACCGCCTCGCGCGTCGA
>JACQHO010000212.1 GCA_016198945.1 Nitrospirota bacterium
ACCGGGAAGTAGCCTTCCTTATGACGGGGTTTGTACCCCAGATTGCCTCCCTCTTTTCCGGCGTTCCAGACCCCCTCGTCCGACTCGATATGGTAGTATCCGCTGTGACTGTTTTGATCGAACCGCGCCCCGTCGAAGATAAAGAACTCCGCCTCGGGACCGAAATAGGCCACATCGCCGATCTTGCTTTTCAAGAGATAGGACTCGGCCTTTTTGGCGATATATCGCGGATCCCGGCTGTAGGATTCCTGCGTGATCGGGTCCATAATATCGCAGACCATGCTCAAGGTCGGCGCCTGGCAAAAAGGATCGATCATGGCCGTATTCGGATCGGGGATCACCAGCATGTCGCTGTTGTTGATCGCCTGCCAGCCCCGGATCGATGATCCGTCAAAACCGGAACCCTCTTTGAAAAGGGCCTCGGTCATCTCCTCGACCGGAATCGTGAAATGCTGCCATGTCCCGGGAAAATCCACGAACTTCAGATCAACCGCTTCGATCCGATTCTTCTTTGCAAACTCCAAGACCTCTTTCACGTTCATGAAAATTTCCTCCTTGATGTATTTTTATTTGTTCTTTATTCAGGTGGGGACAGATTTAAAATCTGTCCCCACCGTTTGATTACAAACTGCAAATCGGTTCTGGGTCGCCGTCAACCCCAAGGGCTCGTCGCTGCGCTCCCCCCTTTTCCCGGGATCGTCATTGAACCCGGGAGGTTTCCAAAAACCGTCCGATCTCCTGTGTCAGGGTCTGTTTAAGATGCCGGATTCTATCAGGATCGACTATCTTTTGTCCAGCCTGATCTACCACATGAAAGATATCCACGATCTGGTCCAGATGGGTCGCCACTTTCGCGGTTTGGATGGACAGACCGAGAACAAAAAGCGACTGGGCGATCACGGATAACAGACCGGTGCGATCCGGAGCGAACACCTCGACGATGGTGTATTTCTCGGAAGTGCTGTTATCCAGCTCGACCTGGACCGGGGCCGTCCTCGGAAAAACCGGCGAAACCGGACGGATGCGGAGATCGGCGCGCGCCGGATGTTCCAGGTCCCGCCGACCCTGGAGAACGAGGGCGATCGTGTCCCGGATGTCCTGCAGCCGATCCGGCGTCGGTGGACCCGAGAAATCCGGGTCCTGGACCTGAAAGGTGTCCACCACGACATTATTCGACCAGGTGGTGATGGTCGCGCTCAGAATCTGAAGACCCTTGGAGGCCAGAACGGACGTGATCTTATAAAAAATTCCCGGGGTGATGTCGTCAAATGTATAAACGCCGTACTCCGTCAGGTTCCGCTCCAGATCGTTCGCGGCATGCACCTGGACGCTTCTGGGCTCCAGATTATGGACCCGTCCGATATCCCGCACGATCTGCTCCGGGGGAGTCGCGATGAGATAGCGCGACGTCATGGACGACAATTGCCCTTCCAGCCATTCCGGCGCGTAAAGGTTCCGCAGCCGGGACTGCAACTGCTCCCGGATTCGCTTGACCTTCTCTTCCTCGGCCAGGACCAGGGCATCCCCCGTCAGGATCTCCAGTGTTTTGGTGAAAAGCTCCGACAACAGGTCTTCTTTCCAGGCGGTCAGGGTGCCGGGTCCGACCGCCGTGATATCGGCCATCGTCAGAAGGTAGAGCATTTTCAGCGTCTCGGGCGCGGCAACCCTCTTTGCAAACTGCACCAGGATGGCGTCATCCGAAAGGTCCCGGCGAAACGCGACATTCGTCATCCCAAGGTGTCCGCCGACCAGAAATTCGAGCTGTTCCGTCGCGGACGAATCGAGTTTCAGCCGTTGGGCCGTCTCAAGCGCGATGGCCGCGCCTTCCCGGGAATGATCCCCGCCGAGGCCCTTCCCGAGGTCGTGCAACAGCAGCGCCAGAAAAAGAATCTCGCGGCGCCGGACTTCGCGAAAGATCCGGGCCGGCAGCCCGTCTTGCCGGACGATCGTCTCGGCCTCCTCCACGGCGCGAAGGCAATGCTCGTCCACCGTGAACTTATGATACAGGTTGAACTGCATCAGTCCCCTCACCCGCTTGAAGGCCGGCAGGATCTGCTCCAGAATCCTGAACCGGTGCAGTCCGCGAAGGGCTCCGGCCACACCGGTCGCCGACAGGATGGATAAAAACACGGCATGGGATTCCGCGCCGGAAAATTGATCCGGCGTCCATCGCTCCATCACGTCCGTGAGCAGGCGCTGCGTTTCGACGGACAGGCGGGCCCCGTTCTTTTGGGCGATGGAAAACAGCGTCAGCACGCGATCGCCGCGGCCCAGCACCTCGGCGCGGGCCTCCGGAAGAATCGAGAGATCGCCCCCCGATAACAGGAAGGAGCGGTCGATCCTGCGCCGTCCGAGCCGGTCCTGAAGGCGGCGCCAGACCGGCTTGGAGGTCATGAGATCGAGATACCGGCCGGTGATCTCCGCGATCGCCGTGGTATGATCGTAATATTTTTGCATAAACTGCTCGACGCCGAGAAGATGAGGGTTGTCCCGGTATCCCCGATTCGCCGCAAGACGCATCTGTTCCTCAAAGGCCAGCGAGTCCTGGCAGCGGCCGGCGAAAAAGTGGAGATCGTTCCGGACGCGCCACAAAAATTCCTGGGCCCCGGTCAGCGCGCGATGATCCTGCTTGGACAGGATCCCCTGCTGTTTCAACTGATCGAGAGAGGAGGTCTGGTACCGGATTTGGGCCAGCCAGCGCAGAAGGTGCAGGTCCCGCAGCCCGCCCCGGCTTTTCTTAATGTGCGGCTCGAGGAGATGGATCGTCGTGCCGTACTGCTCGCATTCCGCCTCACGGCTCCGGATCTTGGCCTTCACAAACAGATCCGGCCGGTGATAGATCACCTTTCGCTGATAACGGAGCCGGAATTGATCGAATAGGACCCGGCTTCCGACCAGAAAACGGGCCTCCATCAACGAGGTTCGGACGGTCAGGTCTTTTTTGCCGATGGCGACGCAGTCATGGATCGTCCGGGTGCTGTGACCCACCTGAAAACCGGCGTCCCAAAGATGCTGCAGAATGGCGCCGGCCGTCCTTTGAATCTCGCTTCCAAGGGACGGCCGGTGGAGAAACATGATGTCGATGTCCGAATACGGGGATCGCTCTCCCCGTCCGTATCCTCCCAGCGCCACGACGGCTAATCCGTCCTCAAACTTCCAGCGCTCGATGGAAGGAACCTCCTGAAGGACATCCCGGTAGATCCGCTCAATCACCTCGTCGGTCAGATCCGTCAAGGCCGCGATGACCTGCTCGCCGGTCGCCCCGCCCTCGTGGTGCTTCCGTATCTCGATCAGCCGCTTCTGCAAATAACTTCTCAGCATCGCGATTACATCATGAACCTCCGACTTCTATAGACAAAGGAGGCTTGCGTCGCCGTCCCCCGCCCTTACAGCGCCGAATCTCCCGACTCACCTGTGCGAATGCGGACCGTCTGGCTCAACTCGGACACGAAAATTTTTCCGTCGCCGATGGTGCCGGTCTTGGCCTTGCTCACGATCGCCTGGATCGCCCGATCGGCCACGGCGTTGGACACCACCACCTCGATCTTGATTTTCGGGACGAACTCGATCGCGTATTCCGCTCCGCGGTAGGTCTCCTTGTGCCCTTTTTGGCGGCCGAACCCTTTGACCTCGCTGACGGTCATTCCCTGGATTCCGATTTCCATCAGGGCTTCCTTCACTTCATCAAGCTTGAACGGCTTGATGATCGCCTCGATTTTTTTCATCGCGTTCTCCTTATTTAAAGACGACTCTTATAAGACATATCCGCTTTCATTGTGCTGACTCAAATCAAGCCCCATTCGCTCTTCCTCTTCCGTCACCCGAAGACCCACGGTGGCGTCGACGATCTTGAGGATAATAAAGGTTCCGACCCCCGCCAGGACCCAGGTGGCCAGCACGGCGATGATCTGGGTCACTAACTGGCCTGGATTTCCGAAAAAGAGGCCTTTCCCGAGCGAATTGACCGCCGGGTCGGCGAAAAGTCCGGTCGCGAGGGCGCCCCAAGTCCCGCCCATTCCATGGACCGCAAAAACGTCAAGCGAATCGTCGTATCCGATTTTTTCCTTGACGAGGACGGCCAGATAGCAGATCACCCCGGCGCCGGCGCCTATAATGATAGACGAAACCGGCCCCACAAATCCAGAGGCGGGCGTGATGGCCACCAAACCGGCCACCGCACCGCTGGCCGCTCCGAGCATCGTCGGTTTCCCTCGATAGGCCCATTCCGTGAACATCCAGGCCAGTGCGGCCGCAGCCGCCGCGGTGTTCGTTGTCACGAAGGCGCTGGCCGCGAGTCCGTTCGCCGCCAGCGCGCTGCCGGCATTGAACCCGAACCAGCCGAACCAAAGCAGGCTGGCGCCGATCAGGACCAACGTCAGGTTATGGGGAGCCATATGTTCCTTGCCGAATCCGATTCGTTTTCCCAGAACAACGGCGCAGACCAATGCCGAAACTCCGGAACTGATATGCACGACCGTCCCGCCGGCGAAATCGAGCGCTCCAAGCGCCATCAGCCACCCGCCTCCCCAGACCCAGTGGGCCAGGGGATCGTAGATGAAAGTAGACCACAGAAGGCCGAAAACGATATAGGCGCCGAATTTCATCCGCTCCGCGAAGGCCCCGGTGATCAAACCCAGCGTGATCACCGCGAAGACAAGCTGAAAGACCATGAAGGCCAGATGCGGCACCGTTCCAAAGGGGTCCTGGCCGACGCCGCTCAACCCCACGTAACTCAAGCCCCCGATGATCTTGGCGACATCCGGCCCGAAAGCCAGCGAATATCCGATCAGGACCCACTGGACGCTGATCAGGCACAGGGCGATGAAACTGTGCATCATCGTTCCCAACACATTTTTCCGCCGCACCAACCCGCCGTAAAAGAGGGCCAGGCCGGGCGCCGTCATGGCCAGAACCAGAGCCGATGATGTGAGCAGCCAGGCGGTGTCGCCCGAATTGATCGTGGGTGGCGCCGGCGCCGCTTCTTCAGCCGGCGCCGCCTCCACCGCGGGCGCGGTCATTTCAGTTTCGGCGCCCGCCGCCTCGGCTGCTGAGGGAGGCACCGTTTCCTGAGCGTTGATGCGCCCGGGGATGAGTGCGTAAACAGCCAGAAGCAGCAGGACACCGGTTAATCCGTTAACGATCCTTCGATTTCGCATGATCATTTCTCCTTTTTAGGAATTCTCCATCGCTAAAACATGTAGACGGCGCTGAGCACAATGCGGCTCTGGCTGTCCGACACCTGCGCGTCCTCGTCTTCAAAGATCTTCTCGTCCGCCTTGTCCATGCGGTACTCCAGCCGCGTCAGCAGGCTCTTTGCGATCGTATGCTCGGCCGTTACGGTCAGCTCCGAAATCTTGTTGTCCGTCATTCCAAAGATCACGCCGTCCTTGTCGTCCAGAATCTCGTATCGCACAGCCAGCGCGCAGGGATCCACTTTCCATCGCGCATAGGCCGCGATGCCGGAGTAACCCACGTCCTTCCCGGTCGCGTCTTCGCGGTCGCCGAGATTGTAATCCACCATGAACGAGAGCGAGTCGGTTGCATTCAACGTCACGATCGCCTCATACACCTGGAGGTCGCCTAAGGCCTCCTCAGGGCCGATCCAGTTCAAGAGGATCGGAAGCATCGGAGTCGGAGTGATCCCGATCGTGGCCCCGAAGGTCTTCGAATCGTTGTTCTCGATCACATTGTTCCAGCCGTTCAAAGCATAGCCGTTGACGAAAAACATGTCTCCCAGCGGGACATTCACGCGTGCGCCGGCATGGTAATACGGAATCGCGTAGGCGAACAGAAGGCCGCGGGTATAGTTCCAGTTGTCCTTGGATTCGATCACCTCGGCGCCCATGTGCGTCACGAATTTACCGACTTCAAGCTTCGCACCGAGCGGTGTCGCCCAGCTCACATACGCCTGCTGGATGTTTTTGTAGTTGGCTTCCCCGGCGGTGTCGAGACAATTGACGGCGCCGCAATGCACAAAGTCTGTCGTCGGTCCGAAATCGAGGTCCATTCGAAATCCGACGGGATCCGGATCCTTGTGGAATACTAACTCGGCCAAGCTCAAGCTGAAGGTGTTGTGCTCGAAATCGAAATTGCTTCCAAACCCGCCATAGGTGTTTTTCATACTGTCAGGGTTATTCAGGTTATAGCTGAAATAGGTGTCCACGAACCCGGCCATATGAACATTCTCAAACCACTGTTTTTCAGGAAAGACGGCCCCGACCTCTTTTTCAGAGGGCGCCTCCTCCGCGCGACCGGTCATCGGCAAAAGCAGCGCGAGAAACAGGAAAACGGACAGAATACGAAGAGTCATCTTCATGAAATTCTCCTTCCTTGGGTTAATCGGTCTTTTGAATTAGTTTTGGATCATTCGATCCAGAGGGCTTCGTTGCCGGGGAAAGATGGGATACGGCGTCGTATCCGAAAGGTATATGTTCATGGATTAAAGCAAAATGGATGCCATTCAAGCTCAGCGATTCAAAAAATATGAAACCTGTGTTTATTTAAGAAGTTATCTTGTAAACGGAGATGACGACCTTCCGAAGCCGGTTATCATTCAACTCGACAATCTTGTCGCAGGGACACTCAAAGAAGGGACGATATTCATCTAACCCTCTGTTTTATCATGATGAAAATAGTCATCGACAATTCTGTCATACTCCGACAGTTTTGTTCGTGTCAGCAGCCTGTATTTCATCATTTTATAACGCAATACCCGTTCACTGATTTTCAATTCATTCGCCGCATGGGCTTGTACGCCGCGGCTCTTGCGCAATGCGGTCAAAATCATCCGCCGCTCCAGACCCTCGACACGCTCTTTAAGGCCCTTACCCACCGAACACCACCTCCATCGCCACCCGCCCGTTGGGCGACAATTCCGTAAGCGGCCGTTCGGCCCTCAACCAAGCCCACCGCCAGTATTTTTGATAGACAACCTGAAGAAGTATGACTGATAAAATTCCAACGATTCCAAATAGTATAAATCCAAATTTAAAGTAACCAGTTAAATCCTTCAACAGTCCGAAAAACATGGGAAGCAGGAAGCCCCCAAACCCGCCCGCCGCCCCGACCATTCCGGTAACGATGCCGATTTCCTTGCCAAATCGTTGCGGAACGATCTGAAAAATGGCGCCGTTGCCCATCCCGAGCCCCATCATTCCGAAAAATAAAAGTACCGCCACAATCGGCAAGGACGGCAAGAGGCTTATGGAAAGCATCATGACGCCGACCCAGACGTACAGGACGGTCAATACGCGCACGCCTCCGAATCGATCCGCCAGATATCCTCCAATCGGCCGGAAGAAACTGCCGGCAAAAACACAGGCCGCCGCAAAATTTCCGGCCATCACTTTTGAAAGCTCGTACTGATCATGAAAGAAAATCACAAGAAACGAGGCCAGCCCTACAAAGCCCCCGAATGTGACTCCGTAGAAGATATTGAAGCACCAGGCGTCCCGATTCATGAAAACGGAGAAGTATTCCCGTGCTCGTTTCGGCGCCGGTTGGTTGGGGCTTTCCCGTGCCATAAAGAAAAAGAGCACAAAGGTGATCAGGACAGGAATCAAAGCCAACCCCATCACCCCATGCCAGCCCAAAATCTCCGAAAGACGCGGAGCCAGCAGGAGCGTCAGAACCGTTCCGCTGTTGCCCGCGCCCGCAATTCCCATCGCCACACCCTGATATTCGGGTGGATACCACCGGCTGGCGAGGGGAAGGGCCACGGCAAAGCTTGCGCCGGCCACGCCCAGAAGGAGTCCCACCGCCATAATATGGCTTAGGCTGTCGGCCCAGAGCCAGCCATAGATCAGCGGGACCCCTGTGATGGCCAGCCCCGCCAGGCCGGTTCGCCTCGGACCGAACCGATCCGTCAGGATTCCCATGGGAATCCGCAGAAGAGCCCCGCCCAAAATAGGAACGGCGACCAGCGCCCCTTTCTCCGCGGCCGACAGATCCAGATCCTGGGCGATATAAACGGCCAAAGGTCCCAGAATGACCCAGACCATAAAGCTGATATCAAAATAGAGAAAGGCCGAGAAGAGCGAGCCGGGATGGCCGCTCCGAATCGCTTGCGCAATTTTCATAACGTCGCTTCTCCCGTGCGAATCGTGAGGATATGTTCCACCGGAAGGATGAAGATCCGGCCGTCGCCGAAATGGCCGGTGTAAGCCGACTTTCGAATCGCCGCGACCGCCCGGTCCACGTCCCCGTCCTCGACGACGATCATCAACATCAACTTGGCCAGCTCATCGTAGGTCGCCTCTCCGACCTGGACGCCCCGCTGTTTTCCACGGCCCAGCACGTCCAATTTCGTCATCGCATACAGCCCCGCTTTTTCCAGGGCCCGGATCACCTCCGCCTCCCGCTCCGGCCGGAATATCGCCTGGATCAATTTCATCGAATGGGTTCCTTATCCCGTTCACCGGTTCGGAGGGTGTAACCCTCCCGCACGGGCAGCACGACAATTTTTCCGTCCCCGATGCGTCCCGTCCGGTTGGCTCGAAGCAGCGCTTCCAACGCCGCAGAATATTGTTGATCCTCCACCACGATCCAAAAAAGGCGCTTGGGAAGAAACCGGATATCGGCCGATCGGCGCAGCCATCGACGGCGATACCGCAATCCGCCCTGCCGGCTGCGGCCCAAAGCGCGCACGGTGGTGTAGGAATGGATTCCGGCCTTCTCCAATTCGATCTTCGTCGCCGGGGCCTGATTGGGGCGGATGATCGCGATGATCTCTCTCACGCATTTCCCCCGTTCTGAAGATTCGCAAAGGCCGCCAACGACACCGTTTCGCCTTTCAGAACCTCGACGGCCTTGTCGCGCGCCACATAGCGGACCAGTCCGGACAGCACCTCCTGCAGTTGGTCGCACGGCACGTCCTCCAGCATCTTGATTCCCGGCTGGGTCCGCGGCCCGCCGCGGCCTCCGAGATAGATATCGACCGCGTCCACGACCTCGGTCGCTCCATCGGGCTTCGTCACCTTGGCCCTTTTGCCCAGAAGCCCGATATCCGAGATCAGGTGATTCCCGCAGCCGGCCGGGCATCCCGACCAATGGATCTCGACCGGCTTCGTGCTCTCAATCTCCCGTTCCAATTGTCGGGCCGTCGCAAGCGCCCTTTTCTTCGTCTCGATCACGGCCAGGCCGCAGTACTCGATGCCGGTGCAGCTCACAAGGCCCCTCATGATCTCGGAGGGATTGTATTTCAGTTCCTTCAACAATGGCTCCTCCTGTGTCAGTCTCCCCAGAAGACGGTCCGGAATGTTGGGAAGGATCAGATTCTGGCCGTTCGTCAGTCGGATCTCGCCCGTTCCATACGCTTCCGACAGTCGGGCCGCCTCGGCCATCTGTTCAGTCGTGATCCGTCCGACCGGCACCGAAAGCCCGACATAGTTCAGCCCGGATTGTTTCTGTCGGTACACCCCGACATGGTCGGTCTTCTTCCTTGGATCCCGTTCATCCTTCCCCGCGCGCAACAGGGACCGACCCAAATGGCCCTCCAGTTCTTTTCGAAAACGTCCGATCCCCCATTCGTCCACCAGGAAGGCCAGACGGGCCTTCGTCCGATTTTCGCGCGGGCCATGGTCGCGGAAAATCAAGGTGATACGGCTTAGGATCTCTACCGCCTCGTCCGGCCGGACAAAGACATCCAGAGGGCTCGCGGCACGAAACCCGCCGGATCCCATCTTTCCGCCGATCAACACATTGAAACCGACGACCGGCTGTCCGTCGATCTCCTTCGAGGCCGGAATCAGCGCGATGTCCTGGCTGTCGGCATGGGTGCAGTTGTCGCGGCATCCGGCGATCGCGATATTGAACTTGCGGGGCAGGTTGGTGTAGTCCCGGTTTCCGATGAAAAGATCGTTGAATTCCTTGACGACCGGCGCCGTATCGAGCGCCTCGTTCGGAGACAGGCCCGTCACGGGACAGCCCGTGACGTTCCGGATGCTGTCCATCCCGGTCTGAAGACTGGTCAGACCCGCCGATTTCAGGATTTCAAAGATCTCCGGGACATGCTCGATCCGCATATTCCGGAGTTGAATCTGCTGGCGCGTCGTGATGTCGGCGAATCCTTTCCCGAACCGACTGGAGATATCGGCAAACGCGCGGAACTGCGCGGCCCGGGCCAGGCCGTTGGGGATCCGGACGCGGACCATGAACAACCCCGGCGTGGGGGTCCGGAGAAACAGCCCGTACCACTTGAGCCGCTGGACATCTCCCTCGGTAATCTTTTCCCAACCTTCCCTGGCATACCGATACAAATCCTCGAGGACGTCCAGTCCGTCTTTTTCCTTTTTCCATTCCTCGATCTTGTTCGTCGAGGTCGCGGCCGCTTTCGGTTTTCTTGCCGCGACCGGAACACCTTCGGAAGAATCGTCCAGCACGGACTCCAGGATCTGCTCCACCAGCGTCGCGCATGAGCCGCAGCCCGTCGATGCCTTCGTGCATTCGGCGATGCCGTCGCGCGTCTTGCAGTTCTTCTCCCTTATCGCGCAGACGATCTCGGCCTTCGTGACGGAATGGCAGTTGCAGACGATCGCCGTCTCCGGCATCGCGGCCGGGTCGCCCGATTTTTCGGAAGCGCCGTTTCCGGTCAGCAGTCGGGACCGCTCGGCCGAAATGTCCCGGCTGGTCTGGATCATTTCCTGGACCTCCCGACTTCCGCCGTCATCCCCCAGAAAGATCGCCCCCACCACCCGCGTATTCCGGATCACGAGCTTCTTGTATGTGGCCGCGCCCGCATCCATATAGACCAGCTCCTCGGAACCTTCTTCCTTGCCCAGGAAGTCGCCCATGGAGGTCAGGCGGATTCCGGCGACCTTCAGCGCGGTGGAGGGAACGGATTCGCGATAAACCGATTCTCCCTTCCCTGCGATCGAATCCGCCGCGACCTTCGCCTGCTCCAGCGCCGGGCCGACGAGGCCGTAGGTTTTTCCACGATGCTCGATGCATTCGCCGACGGCATAAACGGCCGGATGACTGGTCCGCATCGAGTCGTCCACCCGTATGCCGCGGTTCACGGAAAGCCCGGCCTCCTTCGCCAGTTTCACGTTCGGCCGTATCCCGGCCGTGATCAAGACGAGATCGGTCTCGATGGACTCCCCGGTTGTGAGACGGACGGCCTCCACTTTCTCGTTTCCCAGTACTTCTTCCACCGTGCAGCCCAACCGCACCGCGATCCCCATCTTTTCGATCTCGGTTTTGAGGATCGCCCCGGCCCGATCATCCAATTGCTGTTCCATCAAGTGGCCCATGAGATGGACCACGGTCACGGCCATCCCACGGTTGGTCAGTCCGCGCGCCGCCTCAAGACCCAACAGCCCCCCGCCGATCACGACGGCGCGGTAGCGTCTGGCCGCCCATTGGATCATCGAATCCGTGTCGTCGATATTCCTGAACGTAAAAACGCCCTTCCGATCCACGCCTTTGATCGGGGGAATGAACGGCACGCTGCCGGTGGCGATCAGCAATTGATCAAAACCGTGCCGGCGGCCGTCATGAGCGATCACCTCCTTCTTTTCGAGGTCGATCCCGCTCACAAAGATCCCGGCATGCAGTTGAATGCCGTTTTCCTCATACCACCGACGGGTGTTGAGGAAAATTTCGTCAAAGGTTTTCGCGCAGCCCAGCACGTCCGACAGCAGTATGCGGTTGTAATTGGGATGCGGCTCGCCGCCGAAAACCGTGATCGCCGGACGGGATGCCCGCTTCACGATTTCGGCCATCGTCGCCGCTCCGGCCATCCCGTTCCCGATGACGATTAATCGTTCATTCTGTTTCATCGTCTTATCAACTTTCGCAACATGTCTCGCAGCATGGGCGCACGGCCGTGCGCCCCTACTCCTTGGTCTTTAGGTCTGGAGGCTCAATACCGTATTTCTTTCGCCACGCTTCGCTCAATTGGGCCTCCTTGCTCTGGCCGCGAAGTATTTTGATTCCGAGGGGATCCCGCCGGAAGGCCCGGATCGCCCGGACCCATTTGACGCTTTTGAAGCCTTGAAGAAACGGCACGACCAGCCGGACCGGCGCGCCGTGGGGATCGGGCAAAGGCGCGCCGTTGAGGCCGGTGGCCAGAAGGACGCGCGGATCCCGTGCCTGGTCCCGGGAAAGCGTTTCAAAGTAATGGCCGTCGCGTGAATAGATCGCATAATACCCTTCGGGGACTGTGCCGAGCATGGCCTGATCCAGGAAATCAACCAAACGAATGCCCTCCCATTCCACCACCTCGGACCAGTTGAAAATCTGGCAGATCAACGGAACGCGCATTCGGACGCGCGGAAGATCATCCAGATCGGACCAGGAAATAAATTTCGGCCGGCCCTCCAGTCCGCAAACGCTGATCTTGAACGACTCCAGCGACACTGCTTCCGGAATGGGATACATGCAGAGAATCGGCAAGGGCTCGGACTCAAAATCAATCCGGGAAAACGTATCGGCAAACTTTGGAGGAATAATGCCTTCGCGCTTCATCTCAACCCTTTTCGGGACATCCCGGTCGTCTCTTCCATTACATGAGCAACTGCCGTGCCAGTGAGCTCAAGACACCGGGGGCCATTGAAAAAAATTCCATTGCCTTGATATCACAATGATTTTTATCCGGACCTTGTGAACAAGGTCCAAAATCGCCTAAGAACAAGCAGCGACGCTTTTGTCTGAAGGGCGACAATGAGCCGACAAAATGGTAGGGCTGAACGATCATGTGGATCGGGAAAGAGTCGAGCGATCATTTTACGAAACAGATCGGTGAGGCACGAGGCCGGGCGCAGTTCTATGGAGGCGTTTCATGGATATGAAAGAGCCCTTCGCCGGGAAGGACAAATATCTTGACGTCATCGATTCGTCTTCTTTTTTCGATTCGATTTCTATTCGCCACACGGTTCACGGCATCCGTCACGGCCTTAAGCTGGCGATCCTCTATCAGGAAATATAACAGTCGTCTTGAAAGGGTGCGGCGGTCCGTGGATCGCTTGAGCTGTTTTTGAGGGCTCCGCGATTCCCCTTTTCGTCCACGGCCGATCATGGATAACGCGATGCCGGATGTGACCCGAATCCCCAGGGCCTTTAATTCCTTCCGGACGGCAAGAATTTTCCCTGCTTGAGCGATAACGACGATCTCTTTCATTTCGACAGACTCCTCTGCACAGACCCGTACTGTAACGATGAACTTAGACTTTAACCGAGTTTATGGAGGTTTGGAAGGAGGAGAATCTGGGTTAATCTAAGGTATTATCTGTAATTTCCGATCGAGATATTACAAGCAATATTTATACCAAATGAATTCGTCAGGTCAGATCTGGACAACGATAAGGAAAATCAGAAGAATATTTAACATCTCTGGGAGGAGAGGTTATATAAAGATACATTTTTGTCGCCCTTTCTACATTTAGACGACAATAATGTAGCATTGGTAGCGGCGTTATAAGACGGAGACCGGACAGGATGGGTTTATCCGTGCTCAATTTTATATTTCTTCATCTTATACCCGATCTGGCGCGGGGTAATGCCGAGCATGCCGGCGGCTCGAGACTGGACCCAACCGCATTTCTTCAAGGCCTCGATCATTTGCTCCCTCTCCATCTGCTCCACCGTGGAGCGAAGCGTATGGGTTTCCTTCGAAGCCGCGCGCGTGACCTCGCGGACATCCTGAAAGTACGCCGCGATGCTTGAAGGGATGGTCTGGAAGGTCACTTCGGATGTCTCGGCCATGATCACCATCCGCTCAACACAGTTTTCCAGTTCGCGGACATTGCCGGGCCAGTGATACCGGACCATGACATTCATAACGTCCGGAGCGATCCGGATCTGTTTGTGATGTTCTTTATTACAGCGGGAAAGGAAATATTCAATCAGAACCGGAATGTCCTCCTTCCGCTCGCGGAGGGAGGGAAGAAAGATCGGAACGACATTCAAACGATAATAAAGATCCTCGCGGAAGTTTCCCTCCCCGATCGCGACCTCCAGATTGCGATGGGTCGCGGCCACCAGGCGGACGTCCACGGACAGGGTTTGCGATCCGCCGACACGCTCGAACCGCTGCTCCTGAAGCACTCGGAGGAGCTTCACCTGGATCGGAAGCGGAATGTCGCCGATTTCGTCTAAAAAAAGCGTTCCGCCGTCCGCCAGCTCAAACCGACCCTTCCGTAGCTGGGTCGCGCCCGTAAAGGCGCCCCGCTCATGACCGAACAGCTCGCTCTCGAGCAGCGTCTCGGGCAGCGCGGCGCAATTGACCTTGATAAACGGGCGCTCGGCCCGGGGACTGTTGTAATGGATCGCGCGCGCGATCAGTTCCTTTCCGGTCCCGGATTCCCCCCGGAGAAGAACGGTCGCCTTGGATTTGCAGACCTGCAGGACCGACCGAAAAACCTCGGCCATGAGTTTGCTTTGGCCGATGATATTCCCGATCCGGTAGCGGTTTTTGAGTTCGCTTTGGAGCTGGATGTTTTGCTCAAGGAGGGCCCGTTTCTCACTGGAGACGGTCTGCTGGAGCTTGACGGCCTGACCGATCAGGGAGGCCACGACGGTCAGGACGCGGACATCGTCTTCAAAGTCGGGCGAACCGTATCGAAACAGCCGATCCACGCTCAAGACCCCGATCGTCTCGCCCTGGATCTTCACCGGCATGCAGAGAAATGCGATCCGCTCCTTGGTCAGATCGCCCCGCGATCGCGTCCGGTTGAGGAAGAGCGGCTCCCGACCCACGTCCGGGACGATCATCGGCTCGCCCTTTTCAAAGACACGGCCGGTCACCCCCTCGCCGACCTTGAACCGGCCGCGGGCGATTTCCTCCGCCGTCAGACCGTGCGCCGTCTCGATCACCAGCTCGCCGGTTTCCGGATCGAGCAGGGTCAGGGTGCCGCGGCGCATGTCCAGAATGGACGCCAGAATTTCGAGGATCTTGTGCGATGTCTTGGCCAGGTCAAGCGAGGAGGCCAGCGCCCGGCTGATTTCATACAAAGCCGACAACTCCGCAATTTTGAGGGGCGTATCCTGGGTATTCATGACACCTTGCCGCTCATATCGAGACGGCGGCCTCTCCCCGCTCATGGGTCCGGATGCCGAAGCCCCGGACCTCCAGGATCGTCATCCCCTGGATGACGATCCGGATCAGGGCCTCCTTCACCTCGCCGAGTTTTTCGGATCGAATGTAACACTTAATTTTTTTCAATGATAACCCCCTTTGAGAAATACATAAAGATCAGGTCCCCTTGTACCCGTCATTCGCAAGGTTCAACCCAGCGAGCACGGCGAGCGAGAGGGGGAGGCTCCATCCGGCTTGGCCGGTGGAGGGGGCGACGCAAGCCCCTAAAAAAGACAAGGCGCCTTCCCTGAAAATCAAGAAGACGCCCTCGTCATGAACACATCGTTGTGTTGATTTTTTATAGCACAGCGATCAATTCGCAGTCAAGAAATATTCCTGCGTCGCAGATTTATCGAACCAGCTTTTTATATTTAACCCGGTGCGGTTGGTCGGCGTCGGTCCCCAGGCGCTTGTGGCGGTCGGCCTCGTATTCCTGATAATTCCCCTCAAACCAAACGACCTTGCTTTCCCCCTCGAATGCCAGAATATGCGTGGCGATACGATCCAAAAACCAACGGTCATGGCTGATGATCAACGCGCAGCCGGCAAAATCGAGGAGCGCTTCTTCCAGCGCCCGCAGCGTCTCGACATCGAGATCGTTGCTCGGCTCATCGAGCAGTAAAACATTTCCGCCGCTTCTCAACAGCTTCGCAAGATGAACCCGGTTGCGTTCCCCGCCGGAGAGCGCCTGGATCCGTTTTTGCTGGTCGGTATTCTTAAAGTTAAAGCCGCCGACATAGGCCCGCGCCGGGAGTTCCCGCTTTCCGACGAGGATGATATCGTTTCCGCCGGAAATTTCCTCATACACGGTTTTG
>JACQHO010000218.1 GCA_016198945.1 Nitrospirota bacterium
ATACCGTGCGGCACGAAGGCTCAGGGCGCGCGAACTGAAGCGGCGATTACATCCCAAAAACCCGGCCTCGCTCGCGCTGCGATTTCATGCGCAGACGGCCGCCTGCTCGCACACGGCACAGCAGCCTTATAACAATGTCGTGCGCGTGGCCCTCCAGGCACTGTCGGCCGTGCTGGGCGGGGCCCAGTCACTCCATACAAACTCTCTGGATGAGACGCTTGCACTGCCGACCGAGGAGGCCGTCACGCTGGCGCTCCGCACTCAACAGATCATCGCGTATGAATCCGGAGTCGTCAATACGGTCGATCCATTAGGGGGATCGTATTATATTGAAACGCTGACGAACCGCATGGAAGAGGAGGCGATAAAATATTTCAAGCGCCTGGATGAACTGGGCGGAATGGTGGCCGCGATTGAACAAGGCTTCCCGCAACGCGAGATTCATCGCGCGGCCGCGGACTATCAGCGCGAGGTGGATGCCGGAGAGCGAATCATCGTCGGCGTGAACCGGTTTCTGGAAGGACATGAGATTCCCATCCCGACGTTAAAGATCACGCAGGCGACCGAAGAGCGGCAGATTCACCATCTCAAACAGCGGAAGGCCCGTCGTTCCCGACGACGCCCGGCCGCTGCGTTGTCCCGTCTCACCCGGTCTGCGAAGCAGGACGATTATCTCATGCCGGCGGTCATCGAGGCCGTCCGCGCCGAAGCGACGGTGGGCGAGATTTGTGACGTCTTCCGAAAGGTCTACGGTGAGTATCGGGAAGGAAATGAATTTTAGAGAATGGACCCCACCCTATGCGTTTTGGCCAGATCGAAACTCATACGCTAACTGACGGCCTGTTCCGGCTGGACGGCGGGGCGATGTTCGGGATCGTCCCCAAACCCCTCTGGGAGAAGACGAATCCCCCGGATGACCGAAACCGCGTCCGGATGAACCTCGGTGTGCTTCTGATCCGGGCCCATGGAAAAAATATACTAGTCGACACCGGTGCCGGAGGGAAGATGGAACCCAAATGGCAGGAGATCTACGCGCTCGAACGGAGGCCGAATCTTGAAGAATCGCTCGCGAAACTCCGCCTGACGCCGAACGACATCGATATCGTCATCAACACGCATCTTCATTTCGACCATGCGGGCGGCAACACCTTCCGAGACGTTGATGGACAGATCGTTCCGACTTTTCCAAAAGCCCGTTACTTTGTACAGAAAGGCGAATGGGACTGGGCGCATACAAAACATGAGCGCACGCAGTATGCCTATTTCAAGGACGACTTCTCGCCGCTGGAACGGAGCGGCCGGCTGACGCTTCTGAAGGGCGATGAAGAAATTTTAGGAGGCATCCGCGTCCTCGTGACGCCGGGCCATACGGAATTTCATCAATGCGCACTGGTTGAATCGGAAGGACAAAAAGCGATTTTTCTGGGCGATCTGATCCCGATGGTCTCCCATCTCCCCTATCCCTACGTCATGGGCTATGACCTTTTCCCGCTCAAGACGCTCGAGACAAAGAAAAAAATCCTACAGCAGTCCTATGACGAACATTGGCTCCTGATTTTCCAGCATGACCCCGACACCTCGATGGGCTATCTTAAGAAAGCCGACGGGAAATTCGCTCTGGAGGCGGTTCGTGACGCGACAGACTAAACAATCGCCCCGGCCGTTGCACCGGCCGAGAGTTCTGGTCGCGAAGATCGGGCTGGACGGCCATGACCGGGGCGTAAAGCTCGTGGCCAAGGCGCTTCGCGATGCCGGGATCGAAGTGATCTATATGGGGCTTCACAATACGCCGGAGGAGATCGTACGGTCGGCTGTCCAGGAAGACGTGGACGCCATCGGTCTGTCGATCCTGTCGGCCGCGCATCGGACGCTCTTCAAAGAAGTGATGCGTCTACTCAAGAAGCAAAGAGCGGACGACATCGCCGTTTTCGGCGGCGGGGTCATCCCGAGCGAAGATATCCCGGGTCTAAAAAGGCTGGGGGTCCGGGCCGTCTTCACGCCCGGGACGCCCTTGGAGGCGATCGTCATGTTCGTCAAAGAAGGATTGAAGTCAAAGGGATAAAAGAACGGGCCATCGATGTCATTCCCGGTTCGACAGATCAGAAACGGCGATTTCCGCGCGGCGGCGAAGCTGATCACGGCGATTGAGCGGGGAGACCCGTCGGCGGTTCCGATCTTGAAGGCCCTCGCTCCTTATACCGGCCGGGCGCAGGTCATCGGAATCACCGGGCCGGTCGGGGCCGGCAAGAGCAGTCTGATCAATGAACTTACGACCGGCTACCGCCATCTTCGCCGGCGCGTGGGCATTCTTGCGGTGGACCCGACCAGCCCCGTCACCGGTGGAGCGATCCTCGGCGACCGGATCCGGATGAGGGATCATCTTACCGATCCCGGCGTCTTCATCCGAAGCCTCGCCGCTCGCGGCGCGCCGGGCGGGCTCCCCGTTTTGGTGCTGGCCGAGGCGTTGCACGTCCTCGATGCCCTCGGGATGGACGTGATTTTTATCGAGACGATCGGGATCGGCCAGGACCAGACGGCCGTTGCCTCCATCGCACGCACCACCGCGGTTGTCGTCAACCCGACCCTTGGAGACGAGGTCCAGCTTTTAAAGGCCGGGTTCATGGAGATCGCGGATATTTTTGTCGTCAATAAAGCCGACCTGCCCGGCGCGGATCGGATGGCGCTCCAGTTGGCCGAGCTGTCCGATGCCGTGAATCCCGCGCCGGTTTTTAAAACCTCGGCTCTCAAACACGAAGGACTCGACGAGCTGATCAAAGGACTGAACGACATCGGCAAAAAGACTCGACGATGATGACGACCGTTGCCGAACAACTGGCCGCCTTTGCCCAACGTCTGACGTTCGACGATCTTCCGGTGACGGTCGTCCACGAAGCGAAGCGGCGGGGGAGGCCCTCATCGAGATCAAACGATCCGGGACTCAAAAGAAGCTGCTCGACCGGATGCAGACCCGGCGGGAATTGTACGATCTTCTGGAGTATGGATATTACGAAACGCTGGAGGCGGAGGCCTCACTTGTCCGGCCACGATCCCGGAAACAACGCCGGTGAATCGTCCGGCGTCCCCGACTAGGTGCCCTTCTTAATCTGCATGATCACCTGCTTGGCGATCTCCTTCAGGGTTTCAAAAACCCCCTGCCCTTGAGGAGCGACCGCCTCAAAGAAAGGCACCCCCTTCGGATTCAAGGCCTGATTCAATTCCTCCATGGAAACGGCGTTGGGAAGATCGCGCTTGTTATACTGGATGACGAACGGAAGTTGGTCCAGATTGTATCCCTGCTCCTGGAGATTCTTGCGGAGGTTCTCCATGCTCTCGATGTTCGCCTCCATTCGCTCCGCCTGGGAATCGGCCACAAACACAACGCCGTCCACGCCTTTCAGGATCAGTTTTCGGCTCGCATCGTAGAAGACCTGCCCGGGAACGGTGTAGAGATGAAATCGAACCTTGAAACCCTTGATGTTCCCGAGAGCCAGCGGCAGAAAATCGAAAAAGAGCGTGCGCTCGCTTTCGGTGGCGAGCGAGATCATTTTTCCTTTGCTGTCCGGATTCGTCTTTTTATAGATATACTGAAGATTCGTCGTTTTTCCGCACAGACCGGGACCGTAGAATACAAGCTTGCAGTTGATCTCGCGCGCTGAGTAATTAATGAACGACATGCGGACTTAATCCCGGTTTGAATCCCGACCCATCAACCGCCATCACCCAAAAAGCTTTTCGATGTCGTCTTCCGTGATCTCGGCAAAAGGCGACTTGGGTTGTTCTTTGTTGCCCCCTCCGGTTCCGGACGGGGCTTTCGCCTGATCCACTTTTTGCAGGATTCGCTGCAAGATTTGACTCAAGATCTCCACGCTCTTTTTGACCCGCAAACGCACCAGTCCCAAGGAAGACCGCTGGTCGAAGATCACGACCAGAATGACCCGGCCGACCAGGGAAATATGGATATTGTCGCGCTCTCCCTCGTGAAACAGGATCGAAAAATCCTTCTCGCCCAGGAGTTTCGCCATCCCGCCGGTGGCCGCGATGTTTCCGGCCGTCAACGAGGCCAGGGAGGTCGTGTCCAGATTCTCGGTTTCCCCGACGGCCGCGATCAACTGGCCGTTTTTGTCGACCAGAAAAGTCACCTTGGCATTGGCCTGTTGATGAAGACGATGGAGTTCTGCGTCAATCTGCTTGAACTCTTCTTCGTACATGATTAATCCGGGATCGGGCATACCACGACCTTCCTATTGCGTAAAGAAATCCATGGAATTATAGAGGAATTAGGAGGAGGTTGCAAGCACAAGGTCTGAACAAGAAAACGGACGACAGGCTAGGATCCGGTCGGAGTTTCATCCCAGACGGGTTCCTTCATTTAAAAAATCGTCCTCTTCATCGGATGGGGCGGTCGGATCGGACAATCGGGCATAATGTCGGGCCCAGGTGATATAAATGTTTCCACTGTCGCGCATGGCCTGACAGGCTTTGCTCCATTGTTGCAGCCCATCGGCATCACCCGCCTGTCGCAAATCGGCCGCGCGTTTCTCAAAGACCCGGTTAAGACTCTCGATCGCCCGGGTCACTTCCATGACGGACTGTTCGATTTCTTGATGGTGCATGGGATTTCCCGCGTCTTTTCGGCGGCCTTAACCTCCGATCAGAAGCGAATCAACAACGGCGCCAAAGAAGGTCGTCTCAAAGTTTTGATGGTGGTGAAGCAGCTGTTCCAGCACGAACCGGCCCCGCTTGACGGGATCCTTCTGGCCCTGCGGTTCGGCGGCTTTCAAGAAGGCCCGCGCGGCCTGCTGATAACGGACCAGACCGTCCTTTGTGAGAAGATCGATGCGTGTACCGTTCTGGGTGTTATGGTCCTCAATGCCGATCTCGTCTCCGGATATCGTGAGCGTCAGATGTTCCTTTTCGATATACCGCCCTATGATCTGAACATAGTTATTTTCTCCCGCCGCGGTCGGGCGGCTTCCGAACAGATAGGTGCCGTCTCGAAGGCGGCGGACCAGAGCATAATCTCTTCCTATCGTCGTGTCCCGGACCGTTAAGAACCAGTCCCCTTTCTTTGGATCCTTGATGAAGTAAACCGAAAGAACGCCGATATTGAGCCTGAAGATGGGGGATTTAAACCGGTAGCGGTTATTCCCCATTCCCCCGATAAAGGCATGTTCGATGCTTTTCTCGAGCTCAAAAAAAAGGCGGCATTTGAATAGGCCGGGGGCAACCTCGGTGATTTGACCGCCATCGACCAGGCTGCGAAGATGGGTCGTCACCTGCTCCACGGCCTGTGCCTGTTTCTGAGGATCCTTGGGGGACTGCAGTTTGAGAAGCGTGAGCAGATCTTCGACGGTAAATGCCCGATGGGGCTCCCGTTCCAGGATTCTTAAAACAAGGTCCTTTAAACTAAGTGGGGTGACGGCCGGTACCGTGGGCTTGACGGTTGTCTCCATGATCTCTCCCATGACTCTTAAATAAAAAAACGAACACCCCCACCGCGGAAACGGGTGGGGGTTTTGTATTTAAACGACGGTTAACCTTGATAAGCCTGTCCGAGCGCGGCCGCTTCGGCCTTGTGCTTGTCCAGCATGATCTCGCCGGTGGCGCCGTCGACGGGGGCCATGATGATGGCATTATGTTTGGCCGCATCACAGACCACGACGCAGAGCTCGCAGCCTTTGCACCGCTCAATCACCACGAAGGCCTTCATCTTCCGGGTGTCCAGCTTGATGCAGTCCGCCTCCGGGCAGTACATGATGCAGAGCCGGCATCCTTTATTGGCGACACACTTGTCATCTTCTACGTATGCGATATTATACACAGGACTGATCCTCTTCTTCGGTTAGACCGCCACGGCCAATTTCCGGCTCTCGGCCCATGCAGACGCCAGTTCGTACGATTTTTTGATCGTGGACATATTCTTCTGGAGCAACTGCTCCTTCTTGGCGAACTTCTTTTTGATCGCCTCATCCAGCGTAGCCGTTCCCCCGGAGGCGACGTATTTCTTGCCGAACCGTTCCTGAATCGCCTGGTCCACCGCCTCCATCGTGACCACTTTGGAAATGCCGACGACCGCTCCGATCATCGCCATATTCGAGGCCAGTTCGGTTCCGGCGATCTCCATCGCCAGCGCCGTGCCGTCAAACGTGTAGACGGCCACATTCAATTCCTTCAGATGCGCTTTGTCTTCATCGTTTAAAAGGTCCGCATTGGAATTGATGATCAGCAGCCCGTTCTTCTTGATGCCTGAATAGAAGGGCGCGGTGTAACTCTTCTGCAGTGTGATCACCTGGGGATGGAACACCATGATGATGTCCGGAAAAACAAGCTCCCCCCGATCATAGATCCGTTCGGGACCGATCCGGCAGTAACTTTCGGCCGGAGCCATCCGTTTTTCAGCCCCGAAGAAAGGATTGGAGATCGAAAACTTCCCGTCCTTGTTGGCGGCCATCGCTAACACATGGGCCGAGGTCACCACTCCCTGGCCGCCCAATCCGGACATTCGGATGTTGGTGCGCTTTTTCAACATTGAAATACCCCCTGAAATTTATTCGGTCAGTTGCGCCGCCGGAATCGCCGCCGCCTTTTTCTTCGCATCTAAATCGGCCAGATACTGCTTGGCCTCATCGGTGATGTACTCTTTGTAGTTGAAGCGCTCGCCCGGTTTTTCGGAATCGCGCATCTCTTGAAGACCTTCCATGCTGTTCTTCCCGATCTCGAGAATGCAGGGCGTGTAAAGCTGAATATAGGTCGGCCCAACCTCGCGGGCCAACAGCACTGCATTCTTGATCACCTTCTCGACCAGGGAGGGTTTGCTGACCGTCAGATTGACGACGTAACAGCAGCCCGACTCCCGCGCAATCTCGGGCAGCCTCACCTTGTCGAACTTCTTGCCCGTCGGAGCCATCTTGGCCAC
>JACQHO010000213.1 GCA_016198945.1 Nitrospirota bacterium
CATGCGTTTCTCCGATCTGGAAACCGTGGGGGCGGTTCGCGAACCGCCCCTACGTCCCTTATTTATCTTCCATCAACAGCCGTTGGACCACCTCTCCTTTTTCAATATGGCGGTCCATAATTTCATTGACATCTTCGAGCGTCCGGACGGTGTACCAAACCCCCTCCGGATAGACCACGACGGACGGACCGTACGCGCAATGATCCAGGCAGCCGGCCTTGTTGGCCCGGACGCTTCCTTTCAGACCCCGCTTCTTGACCTCGGACGAGAAATGCTCATGTATTTTTTTTGAATCCTTGGCCGAGCAGGATCCGCGCGGATCGTCCGGCGTCCGTTCGTTGATGCAGACGAATATATGCTTTTTAAATCCCGGCATCCCTTCTCCTTCGGGCGGGATGAATCACGCCCCTCCATCTTTTAACAAATCCGTCAGGTGACGTTCGACCGACCGGGCCAATGCCTCCAGATGGTAGCCCCCCTCCAGACAGGACAGAACCCTCCCCTGACAGTGGATGTCGGCCCAACCCCGGACCATTCGCGTCATCGCCCCAAACCCCTCCTCGGTCACGCGCATATGGGCCAGGGGATCATCCCGATGGGCGTCGAATCCGGCCGAGATCAGTATGAAGTCCGGCCGAAATGCATCGACGGCCGGACGAACCGATTTCTCGAAAACCGAAATATATTCCTCATCCCCCCGGCCCGCCGGTAGCGGACAGTTCAGCGTATAGCCTTCCCCGGCGCCCCGGCCGTGCTCATCCGCCCTCCCGGTGCCGGGATAAAGCGGGAACTGATGAACGCTGAAATAAAAAACGGTCGGGTCTTCTTCAAAAATATGCTGCGTCCCGTTTCCGTGATGGACGTCCCAGTCAATAATCATGATTCTCTGAAGATCGTATTTCTTCTGCAGGTAGCGCGCCGCGACCGCGACATTGTTGAAGAGGCAGAACCCCATTGCGCGGTTGGATTCGGCATGATGGCCCGGAGGCCGCACGGCGCAGAAGGCGTTTGTGAACCGTCCGGACATGATCCCGTCCGCCGCCGCCAGCGTTCCCTCTACGGCCAGAAGCGCCACGCGATGCGACTCGGGCGACATCGCCGTATCGGCATCGATGCGGATGATTCCCGTCTCCGGCCGAAGCCGTTCAAGCCGCTCCAGATAGTCCCGCCGGTGAACCCGGGCGATCCAGTCCCCGATGTCCGGCCTCGTCGGCCCCGGACGAACCGCCGTCAACCGCTTCATCAAACCCGTCTCTTCCAATCGATGGGTAATGGCTTTCAAACGAATAGGGGATTCCGGGTGAGCTTCACCGGTATCATGGAGAAGGTAGTCGGGATGGTAGATCAGACCGGTTTTATTCATGAGCCCATCCTAACATAGGGTAGGCGTCTGAACAAGTCCGGATCTCTGTTTCGGATTGCGGAAAAGCTTCGGTTCGACTACAATGGGCACGAACCTTTTGAAGGAAGAAGATGCCGAAGCAAATCCCCGTACTGGTTTTTCTCGTAATCTTCGCAATGGTCGGCTGCAGCCCGCGAACGCCCGCCCCGCCGCCGCCCGAGCTGTTCAGCCCGCCGTCCCATTATCCCGTTGGAACCAACCCGACCGATCTTGAGATCGCAGACCTCAATCAGGACGGCTTGTCGGACCTGATCACGTCCAACTTCGGGAGCAATGATCTTTCCGCACTGCTGGGAACCGCGGACGGAACGTTCCTGGAGCCGGTTCGCAGTCCGGTCGCGGTCCAGCCGAAATCATTCGCGGTCGGACGGTTCGACGCCGATCCGTATCCGGACATCGCCGTCATCCATTACTCCGAACCGATCTTGATGATCCTGGCCGGGGACGGGAACGGACAGTTCCATGAAATTCAACGGGAGGACTTAAAAAAAACGGCCACCTCCATCGCCGCGGCCGATTTTAATCACGATCAAAAATTGGATCTTGTCGTCACGCTGATTCTGGACCGCGTTTTGATCTTTTCAGGAGACGGCCGGGGACGATTTGCCGCGACCCACACCTTCGATCCGGGAGACACGCCCACCTCCGTCCTTCCGGCTCATCTGAACGGCGACGACCATTGGGATCTTCTGATCGCAAACGACGGCCTGATGGCTCCCGGAGTCGCCGTCTTCCGGGGAAAGGGAGACGGAACGTTTGAGAAACTACAGGACCATAAAACCCGCCTGCGTCCCCTGATCCTCAGCAGCGGGGATTATAACCTGGATGGAAAACCGGATCTGGTCGTCATCTATAATTCGCGGAGCACGCTGGCGCTGTTTCTCGGCCGCGGCGACGGCACGTTTGAAGACGGGATCAATTTCGGATCGGAAGGCGGCCCGACCTCTGCGCTCTGGGGCGATTACAACCGGGACGGCAAGCCGGATGTGCTGATCACGAACAACCTCAACAACAAATTTTCGGTCCATTTCGGCAATGGCGACGGGACCTTCATCTATCCGCCCGCCTCCTTCCCGGCGGGACAGGGACCTTTTTCAACGGTGCATGGAAAATTCAGCCGGGACGGCCTGGACGGCCTGGCGATCGCGAACAACGTCGGGAATACGGTCTCAGTCTTTTTCACAAGGGAACACGTTTCGGCGGAAAAAAAGTAGGGGCGGTTCGCGAACCGCGCCTACAGAAACCATCCGGATGCCTACACCGTAACAGCCGGTCGCCTACCCCTTCCGCTGCACCAATCTGAAAATCATGCTCAGCCCGGGCTGCAGACTGTTGGCCTTGACAAATCCGGGCGCGGCCTGCATCACGTAGAGGGCCTCCGGCTCCGTCGGCCCATACGCGGGACAGGGATCCTCCGCGCAGGGCGGGGCATTTTCCTCGATATGAAGAATCTTCCGGTCCCGATCCATCCAGAGGATGTCGATCGGAAAGTGGCTGCTCTTTGTCCAGATGGAATGGAAATCCTCGTCTTCGTAGACGAACAACATCGCGCGATCCGGAGGGAGTTCCCTGGCAAAGAACAGCCCGATGACCTGTTTCTCCGGACTGTCGGCCACCTCGGCAAGGATCTGCCGGCCGTTCGGAAGCTCGACCATGAAATAATTAATTCCCTGGTCGCCCATCATCAAGGGCATCGCGATCCCCATCGCCGCAAGCGCGATCACGAGAATGGCGCCTTTTTTAAGATTTTCCTTATCCATGGCCATGGGACGTATGATAGGTTCGGATCAGTCAAATGTCAATCGGATCGGGATAAAAAAAGCCCCTCCGTTTCCGGAGGGGCTTTTGAGGCGTTGAAACCCCGAATGATTATTTCATCCGATAGGTAAGCCCCATCGCCGTGGAGAGCGTTTCCGGGATGCCGGAAACCATATAGCTGCCGGTGAACAGGATATCCTGATTGATGACGGCATCCAACGACAGGTTATCCGCGATGGCCCAGCCGAAACCCATGCTGACCGCGGCGGCATCGCCGTCAACCGTATCGGTCGTGGTGGTCGCGGCCGGCGGTCCGGGCGTTGTAACATCCGTGCTTGTCGAAGTGTAGATCGCCTTGGAAAGACCGACTCGCGTTTTGACTTTCTTAAAGGTCTGGTGCTCCACCGCGACATTCACCGGGAGCGACAACGAACTCCGGTCGTCATCCAAGACCTTCCCGTCGGTCATGGCGATTCCGATGCCGGCGATCATCAAGGTATCGGCATTGGGTTTGGAATTGCAGGTCGCGTCGAGGTTCAAGGTCAACAACTTCGTATCCCCGCCGCCTTTCATCGTCGCGTCGGCCTGCATGATCCTCCCGGTCAAAAGATATTTGCCTCCGGTGTGCTTTACGTGATAACGCCCAAGAAGCGCAATGTTGATTCCGGCATCACCTTCGATCTTGCCCGTGGCGCTTCCGCAAGCGGCATTGTTCTCACACTCAAAATCGGGCATGCCCAAATTCACGGCCACATCCAGCATGCCGTTCATTAAAATGGCCCCCGCGCCGAGATTCAACTCCGACGAATTGTCCGCGGTATCGGTTCCATTGGAGGTCTCGACCACCTGGTTGGCATAGCTAAGGTAAAAGCCCATCGGCACCGGACCCTTCGTCGAATAAAAGAGGTCAAACCAGCTTGCGGCCGGCGGAGTCGCATCCATGAGGGTTAACGGTCCGCTGTACGGACGACCTAAGTAAAGACCCCACGTGCCGTAAGAAACATCTGAGTTCATACCCCCCCAAGCCCCCACTCTGTCGTTATTCACACCGCCGAAGGGGTGAGTGGTCAAGACATCGCCGCCGGGAGGCGCCCACGTTCCAAGTTCAAGGTTGACCTCGTTTTTGTAATTGCTGAGCTGTGCGGGATTGATGAAAATATTAAAACCGTCTTCGATCTGCCAGTTGGCCACGCCCAGACCGCCCATGCG
>JACQHO010000214.1 GCA_016198945.1 Nitrospirota bacterium
GCCGAAGCGGTCGTGATTCGAACCCTTCGAAAACAGTTCCCGAAACATCGGTTCCTGGCCGAGGAAGGCGGCGCGCAGGACACGGCCGATTCGATCGGATCGATCCACAAATGGATCATTGATCCGCTGGATGGGACGACGAACTTTGCGCACAGTTATCCGACCTTCTGCGTCTCGATCGGGCTGGAGGTCGAAGGCGAGATCGTCCTGGGCGTGGTCTACGATCCGCTTCGAGAAGAGATCTTTCTGGCCGAAAAGGGGAAGGGGGCCGTGATGAACGGCCGACCGATCCATGTTTCCAAGATCGAAAAGCTCAACGCCGGACTGCTTGTGACCGGGTTTGCATACGACGTGCGGGAAGACCTGATGAATAATCTGGATCATTTCGGGAAATTCAGCCTGCGGGCGCAGGGCGTGCGGCGAACCGGTTCGGCCGCGCTGGATCTCTGCTACGTGGCCTGCGGCCGCTTCGACGGATTCTGGGAGATGAAGCTTGCGCCCTGGGACACGGCCGCGGCGTATTTGATCGCGACCGAGGCCGGGGCGACCGTGACCGATTTCAGCAACCGTCCGTACAGCATCTATTTGAAAGAGATCCTGGCTTCAAACGGCAGGATTCATCGGGAGATGGTCGAGATCCTCGGATTGTCAAAATGCGCGGGACAGTAACAATGGCCGATTGCCCGCCTATCGGGAACGACGTGCATTGACGAACAACCGTCGTGAGCAGAGGGGTTGGTATTTCTATGACTGGGCCAACTCGGCGTTTTCCACGACGGTTGTGACGGTTTTCCTGGGTCCTTATCTCACCACGATCGCCAAAGCCGCGGCGGCCGCCGACGGTTTCGTTTATCCCCTGGGGATCAAGGTCAACGCCGGCTCCTTCTTTCCCTACGTCGTGTCGCTTTCGGTACTGCTCCAGGTCATCTTCCTTCCCATCCTGGGCGCGATCGCCGACTATTCCCATCGAAAAAAGCAGATGATGGCTTTGTTTGCCTATCTCGGCGCGTTTGCGACGATGGGCCTGTATTTTCTGCAGGGGACCCGCTATTTATTGGGCGGGGCGCTCTTTCTCATCGCCAATCTCAGCTTCGGCGCGTCGGTCGTTTTCTACAATGCTTTTCTTACGGAGATTGCCCGACCCGAAGAACGCGACTCCGTCTCCTCAATGGGCTGGGCGCTGGGTTATCTGGGCGGCGGCCTGCTCTTGCTGTTGAACCTGGCCCTTGTTTCAAAGGCCGGCGCGTTGGGGCTTGGGACGGGCCAGGCCGTTCGCATCAGCCTTGCATCGGCCGGCGTCTGGTGGGCGATCTTCACGATCATCCCGATGGTCGCGCTCAAGAGCCGGCAGCCGGTCCGAACGCTGCCCTCCGGCGCAACCTATCTGACCGTCGGTTTCCGACAGCTTCGCTCCACACTTTCACAGGCGTCGAAATACCCTCAGACCATGCTTTTCCTGGCGGCCTATCTTCTTTACAACGACGGGATCCAGGCGGTCATCACGCTTTCTTCGCAATTCGGCCAGGAGGAGTTGGGTCTGCCGATCTCCACGCTGACCACGGTGATTTTAATGGTCCAGTTCGTCGCCTTTTTCGGTTCGATCCTGTTTAATTCCATCGCAAAGAGCGTCGGCGCGCGGAATGCCATCATGATCAGTCTCCTGATCTGGACCGGGACCCTGGTCTATGCATACGGCTTCTTGCAGACCGAGTTCCAGTTTTTCGTTCTGGCGGCCGTCATTGCGATCGTGCTGGGCGGCAGTCAGGCCTTGAGCCGCTCGGTCTATTCCGTCATGATTCCAAAAGGCCGGGAAGCGGAATATTTCGGCCTGTACGAGATCAGTGAACGGGGCACCAGCTGGCTTGGACCGCTGCTGTTCGGCCTCTCGCTCCAGTTCACCGGTAGTTACCGGATCGCGATCGGCTCGCTGGTGGTCTTTTTTATTGCGGGATTGGTCTTACTGAGTCGTCTGGACGTGAGGAAGGCCGCCGCGGAGGCGGGAAATGGATCCGACATACGGGAATAAGACTATTTCCTCCTGAGAATATCCGTTCCGGCCCGCTGACATTCCCGCCAGTCATGTTCCGACATTTTTAAAAAGGCCTCGACCACCCTGGGGTCGAATTGCGATCCGGAACAACGCAGGATCTCGTCCCGGGCCTCCGGGTAGGTGAGCGCCCTGCGGTAGGGCCGGTCGGTCGTCATCGTATCAAACGCATCCGCCACCGAAAAGATTCGCGCCCCCACGGGAATTTCCTCGCCGCGAAGTCTTTTCGGATAGCCCTTTCCGTCAAAACGCTCGTGGTGGCTGAAAACCGTCTTGACGGCGTCGCCCAGGAAACCGACCTGCTTTAAAATGTTGTAGCCGATCAGGGGATGGCGCCGCATCTCCTCCCATTCCTCCGGCGAGAGTTTTCCGGGTTTTAAAAGAATGATGTCGGAGACGCCGATTTTTCCGATGTCGTGCAGGAAGGCCCCGCGGTAGATCTCCAGACGGTCCATGTCCGGAACGGCCAGGGATTCCGATAATAAGACGGTGTACTGTGCGACGCGCTTCGAATGATTGCCGGTTTCGTGCTCGCGGGCGTCCAACGCGGCGATTAAGGCTTCGAGCGTGTTGTCGTAACTGAGTTCGAGTTCGGCCAGGGCGTCCCGAAGCTTTGCGGTCCGCTCGACCACTTTGGCCTCGAGCTCTTCCTGGTAGTGCTTGTTTTCGATCACGAGCCGCCGTTTTTCCAGGGCGCTTTGCGTGGCCAGCGTGACCTCTTCAAGGTGGAGCGGCTTGATAAGGTAATCGTAGGCGCCCAGCTTGAGACAATTGATCGCGATCTGGGAATCATCCAGCGCGGTGATCATCAGCACCGCGGTGTCCGGCCATTTGGCCTTCAAGGCCTGAAGGAGCCAGACCCCGTCGCGGCCGGGCATCCGGATATCCGTAATCACCAGGGCATGCGGCTCCAGTTCCAGCAGATCCATCGCGCGCTGTGAGTTTTCGGCGATGGTGCAGGAATGCCCGATCTTGCAGAGATGGCGGGACAGGATCGTTCGGATGTTGGGCTCGTCGTCCACGATCAGGATTTTTTCGATTTCGGATTGCATCTTTTGGATGAGGCCGGACCCGTGTTTTGTTTGATTTGAAGCGTTTCCCGCAGTCGGTTCCTTGCTAAGAATATCAAATTTTAACGAGATGTCAAGGACTCCGTGATCGGGCCGTTCCGGATCTTACATAAAGGGCGTCGGGGTGAAAGTCAGGATGAAGATCGCAAGCGAGATCCATCCGATCATCCGCCGGTTGCGGTCCAACGGGCGATCGGAATCCATCACCGGCGGGTGGTTGATTCCGAAGATCAGCGGCAGGACGGCCCAGAGAGCCCAGCCCGGCCAGCTGTAGATTCCGAGAAAGATCAGTACCGGAATCATCAGAAGCGAGACGGTCCGATGCCGCCGGCCGAGGACGGCAAAGACCACATGGCCGCCGTCGAGCTGGCCGATCGGGATCAGGTTCAAGGCCGTGACGAACATCCCGATCCAGCCGGCAAACGCGATCGGGTGGAGCAAGACGTCGTAATCGTCCGGAACGGAGCCGATCATGACTTCGGAGATTAACGAAAAAATCAGGGGGGAACCGAGTTTCATTCCTTCGGCGGTCGAGATTTCAACAATCGTCGAATAATGCAGTCCGATGGCGACGGCCGGGATCGCCACGACAAATCCCGCAATCGGGCCGGATGCGCCGATATCCAGCAGCGCGCGCTTGCTCAGGATCGGCGAGGTCATCCGGATGAAGGCCCCGAAGGTTCCGATGATGGACGGGGCCGGGATAAAATAAGGCAGCGTGGCGCCGACGCCATGATAGCGCGATGTCAAGTAATGACCCATTTCATGCGTCAGGAGAATGGCCAGCAGTGTGAAGGAAAACGGGATGCCGAAGATCAGTCCGGAGGGATTCTGAAAGACATTGATGCCCTGTTGAAGCGCGCCGGCCAGGAGCGTCGTGAAGACGGTCGCGAAAAAGAGAAGCAGGTTGGTCCAGGGAAATCGTTTTCGGGCCCGGACCTCGTCGCCCGGTTGAAACGATGCGGCCCCGGTCGTTGAGGGTGAAACGGGCTCCTCGATCGGGACGGGATCTGCGGTCGGTCGTTCCATCATCGGGGCTCGCGGCCGCCTTAGGGGGCGGCCTTGCGGACCTGGGTGATTCCTTCCATCGGCAGTGTCACCCAGTCCATGGCGGTTTTGAGATAAATCTCGTCTTCCGAGGCGCCGGCCAGCTCGCCGCGGTAGATCAGTGTGTTGAAAACCACTTCGACCTGCTGCCCCTTCAGGCTTTCCAGTTCGTCCAGCATGACGATTTCATCATAGTCCATTCGATGACAAAGTTCAATTGCAGGGGCTCGCGTCGCCCCCACCATCCGCCTAAGGCGGAATGGAGCCTCCCCCTCCCGCTCGCCGTGCGCGCTGTATAACCGACGCCGGATCGGTCAAACCTGAA
>JACQHO010000222.1 GCA_016198945.1 Nitrospirota bacterium
CGCCGTCCGCATCCTGGATGATGAATCCGACGGTCGGAACGATATGGTTGACCCGCACCGGAATCACCTGCAGCCCGCCCACCGCCTGGCGGTCCTCCTCCCGCAGCTCGCACAGCCGGAAGGTCGGCTGCTCGCTGTTCGGGAGCTTCGTGAAATCCGGCCAGACGGTATCGTTCAGAAGATGATCGTGGAGCCCGGCCAGAATTTCATCGAGGCTGTGGATCTCGATCGGCGCCGGGATCTTTCCAAAGACCGTGTCGGCCAAAAAAGGCAAACCCTTGATATGGTCGAAATGAATATGGGACAGGAGCACATGCCGGATCTGTTGAAGCTCGTTCAGTCTCAGCGAGGTTGACAGGGTGCCGGCATCGATCACGACGGACCGGCCGACCAGGAAGCCGGAGGTGTTGTAGGTGACGGTTTTCCCGTCGGCATCGGTGGTTGAATATTCGGCTCCGTAACAGCCCAGCGCTCTGATTTCCATCCCGTGCTCGTTCCTTTCTCAATTATAGGGGCTCGCGTCGCCCCCTCCCGGATGGGGACAGATTTGAAATCTGTCCCCTCTTTAATAGCGGCTATGGCCCCGGGTGTTTGACTTTGGAGAGGGTGTCCCGGACGCGCGCCTTGTAAAATCCTTCCAGAACTTCCCGGACGCGCGGGTATTTTTGCGCGATCGCCTTGAGGTCCTCCCCCCGGAGTTCCAGAATCTCGGTGTCGGTTTGGGTGATCACGCTCGCGGTCCGGGGACGCCCCGTCAGGAAACCGACCTCGCCGAAAAAATCATTGTCCTTCAGCTCGGAGAGGGCCACCTCGCGGTTTCCGATTTTGGTCACGACCTGAACCGCGCCCTGGCTGATGAGATAAACCGAGTCGCCCGTGTCCCCTTCTTTTACGATGCGGTAGCCGGACGGATACTGGAAATGCATCATCCGCTCGACCACTTCCGAAAACTCTTCCGGCGCCAGGCTCGAGAACAACGGCATGACGTCCGTCATCCGGCGTTCCGGCGGCCCCGGTTCCGAGGCCGGCGCGGCCGTCTCGGTCGCCGGCTCCGTGGAAGCGCCTCCGCCCTCGGCGTACGAAGTCCGTTCGATTTCGAATCCGCCCATGAGCGGGTCAACGGGCGGAGCGGCCGCCGCCGATTCGGCCCCGGCTTCGGACATGGGAACCGGCTCGGCGGCCGGGGGTTTCGTTCCCGATCCGAATTCGTCCAGGTTGAACGGCTGCACGCCGATCACCCCTTCATCCAATTCCTCCTGTTCCGGCGCCGGCTCCGGAATGGAACCGGCCGCGGCCGACGGCTTGCCGACCGCTGTTTCATCCCCGGGGTCGGTCGAAGCCGCCTCGGAAACCGCCTCGCGGCTTTCCTCCACCGCACCCGAATCCGGGCGTGAAAGCGCCGCCGAACCTTCCGGATTCGGCCTGTCGGCCGTGATTACGTACGGTTGGGAAAGAGCCGTTTGCCGACGGGCCTGTCCATGCAGTGCCTGCATCTTTTCATGGGCATTTTTATTCTGTGGATCCAGCCGGAGGACCATTTTATAGGCCGCCAGCGCCTTGACGACAAACCCGCCTTCGGTGAATACGCTTGCGGCCTGATGGTAGGCCGTCACCGCCTTCGGCGTCGCGCCCAGCTTCAGGTAATAATCCCCGGCGCGGAGACGATGGACGGCATTGTTGGGCTCGAGCGCGGCCAGACGATCCAAGGCCTGGATCGCCTTGTCCCACTGGCTTTTTTTGATGTATTTCTGGAGATCATCCGTGACACGGTCTTTTTCCGTCACCATCTTGGAATCCTCGATCCCCGCAAAACCCGGTCAGAATACCATATTCCCGAAGAACGATCAAGGACGGGCTCTTGCGCGCGAGTCGGATCAAGCGGCGGGGCTTGGGCGAACAGCGGTCCGCAGGAAATTCCAGCGGATTCCGAGGAAGTAATTGAGGCCGCCCACGTCCAGGGCGTCGTTCAGGGCATCGGCATGTTTTACCTTCGCCAGTGCGTAGCGGGCCTCGCTGAAGATCGTGACGGGTCGAAAAAGCGTCCATTGCAAGCCGATCACCCCATGAACACCTACCACCCTCGCGGAAAGATCCTCCTCCAGAAAACCGTGAACCCTTCGCGTAAAATCGTAAAACCCGACCCCTGCGCCGAGATACCACTCGACCGGTTTGATGTACGCATGATACTTGGTCGTGAGAAGGAGATATCGCGTGGAAAATTCCACGCTGCTGCAGCAGACGTTTTTCAGATCCGTGTCTGCGTGGTAGCGGCCGGCCGAAACCGACAGGCCGGCGTCTTCCTTCCAGCGCCAGTCGTACTCCAGCTCGCCGCTCAACCCGGCCAGGTCGCCTCGGGCGATCAGGCCGGAATTGGTATCGAGATATTCGCTTTGAACGTAACGATGATGGCCGACTTTCAATGCCAATGAATGCACCCGATGAAAGGAGGGGTCTTCTCCCGCCGCCGCGGCGGACGACGGCCACAGAATGAGAAAGGCCAAGAGCCCGGCGGAGGCCGCGACGCTCCGAGGGTTCAAGACCATGCGCCCCGGCCTCCTGACACGACGAAGCTTCCGGACGATCGGGATCAGGAGCGGCCAGAATATCCCAAGAAGAGAAACCAGGATCCCGACCGGCGGCGTCGGCCCCCGATCGGACGGCCGTATCATGCCGATGGGGAAGCCGCATCCGCCCCCTCCGCCGATCAGGCCGGAGCCCTTGACGCGGCGCAAGACGCCGGAGACATTCAGTCGTCCCGCGGAGGCCACAAGACCTTTCAAGGCGTCTTTGGGCTCGGCCGTGCCCAGGATGACGGCCCGAACCTCCTCCGGCGTCAGCGACGGATCCTGGGACAGCAGCAGACCGACCGCGCCGGAGACATGGGGCGCGGCCATGGAGGTGCCGCTGATGAAGGAGTAATCGGGTCGGACCCGAACCGCGTTTAAACAACTCATCTGGTCCCGCAGGGCGAATTGTCCGCGAGGCATCGTCGAGAAGATGCAGTCGCCCGGCGCCGCGATGTCGACCCGGTTCTTCCCAAAGTTGGATAGGAACAACAGCCGGTCGTCCGCATCGGACGCCGCGACCGAGATCACATTCGGACGATCGGAGCCGGCCGGATAAACCGGAAACTCGGAGGCGTCATTTCCGGCCGCGGCCACCAACACGATGCCGGCCCGGTTGGCGGCCTCGATCGCCTCGTCCTCGGCCGAAGACAGTCCGTAGTCGCCGAAGCTGGCGTTGATCACCATCCGCGCGTCATTTTGTCTCGCGCCGTCCTGAAACTGCTGTTGGAGCGTCTGGATCTGCGCAATGGCGTACTCGATTGCCTGAACCTCGTCTCCCACCGAGCCGCAACCATTGGCGTCCAGGATTTTCAAGGGAAGGATCTTTGCATTCCAGAGAAGGCCCGTAATCCCTATTCCGTTGTCGCCCTCCGCCGCGACGATTCCGGACACATGGGTTCCATGACCGTTGTCGTCCGTGGGATCGTTGTTCCCGATCGGGTCGTCCGGCGTGCAGTCGCACCCATTGGAGGAATTCACGGTGCAGGTCTGCCCCCCGACAAAATTCCAGCCGTGAAAATCATCGGGGTAATTGTTCGCGTCGTCATCCACCCCGTCCCCGGAGGACGGATCCTGGCGATCATTCCAGGAATCGGCCGCGTTGTCCCAGATATTGTCATCCAGATCAAAATGGCCGTAATCCACCCCGCTGTCGATCACGGCGATGATCAGGTCCATTCCGGCGGCCGGGCCGGTGATCAGATCCCAGGCCTCCGGCGCGTCGATATCGGCATCGGCGGTTCCGTTGAAAAAGGTCGTCTGATTGCCGTTGATCGAAACAACCTGGCCGAGGTCGATCGCCTGGCCGGTATTATCGAGGCCCCATTGCCGGTCGAAGAGCGGGTCGCTGGGAACCGCGAAAGCCCGCCGGACATAGTTCGGCTCGGCATAGAGGACATCCGGATGGTTTTGATAAGCGTCCACGGCCTCCTCGACCGACAGGTCCGTCGGCAGGGAGAGAAGCTGGACGCCGGTGAGGGCCGATTTTCTCTTGACGGCCGTTTTCATCCGGCCCGCGAAATGCTCGACCGTTTCGGGCGGCGTGCCGGCCCGGAATTTGACCAGGATCTCGCCCGGAACGAAGGAAACGGGCGCCGCGGACGATAAACTCGTCCCGGCGCCCAGGAGGATGATCATCCCGCAGAACAGGAGTCCGATCTGATGGCCCATGCGTCGAGGTCTGTGCAAACCGGGAGCCTCCGAACAAAAGAATGTCCATCCCATTGAGGATGGACAGACCCGAGAAGAGAAAACCCGCGCGATCGGGAGATCCGTTAAAGAAACAAACCCTTCACAAAACCGATCTCGTAGATCAGCAGCGTTCCCAGACCGATGCTGGCCAGGCTGGCGAAGGCCGTGAGGGCCTTGTTGAGCCGGTTGAAATGAACGGCCGAAAAGATAAAGGGGATGCTGATCAGCATCGAGATCAGCATCATCCCGACCAACGACCCGATCCCGAAGACCAGAATGTAACCCAGTCCCTCGATCACCGAATGGATGCTGGAGACGACCAGCAGCATCAGGGCCGCGCTGCCGGCCAGACCGTGGACCATGCCCACCGCCATGGAGCGGTATCCCCGGCGGATCGCGTGTTGATGCCCGTGGGGCTCCACGGGGGGATGGACATGGAGGTGAAGATGGGCCCGTCCGTCATGTTGGTGCGGATGCAGGTGCAGATGCTCCCGGATCAGGCCGGCCGCGACCATCCCTCCCAGAAAAACCAGCATGATGCCGACCGCCAATTCCATCGCCAGCGCCATCGTGTCCGAAATCGTGATCTTCAGCGTCAGGATCGCCAGACCCACCCCGAACAAGGTCACGGTGTGTCCCAGCCCCCAGAACGCCCCGATGATGGACGAACTCAAAAAGCTATGATTTTTGGAAACGATGGTCGAGACCGCCACCACATGGTCGGCATCCAGCGCATGCTTCATCCCCAGGACGAAACCCAGCGCCAGGACTGTCAGGAACCCGACTTCCATCATTCGTTATCCTTTCGCATCATCGCTCCCGATATCACGGACGATCCTCGACCCAGATCCCGCCCTCCGGTGTCGTCTCTTTCTTCCAGATGGGCGCGGTCGCTTTCAATTCATCAATGCACCACCGGCAGGCCCGGAAGGCCTCGGCCCGATGTTCGGCGGCGGCCACGACCAAAACGATGTTCCCGCCGATCGGGATCTCTCCCGTCCGGTGGATGATCAAGACCTCGATGACCGAAAACTGTGTCATCGCTTTTTGCCGGATCCCGGCCAGCGTTTTCTCGGCCAGACCGGCGTAATGCTCATAATCCAGGCGACGGACCGGACGGCCCTTGGAGAAGTCCCGCGCCGCGCCGACAAAGACGGCCACGCCTCCGATCCGCCCGGAGACGGCCTTGATCCGGGACAGTTCCTCATCCAGGGAGAAATCTTCGGACTGAATCCGCGTCCAGGCCTTGACCGACGAGGCCCTTGCCCCCCCTGAAAAGGGCGGCATCAGGCCGATTTCATCCCCGTCTCGGATCACGGTCTCGTCCGAGGCCATTTCCTGATTCACGGCCACGAGGATCTTCTTATCCTTGACCCATTCCATGACTAAAGGAATCTCCGGCTGCAGCCGGCTCCATAATTCTCTCAAGGGCATCGACCGATCCAGCTCCAGATCCAACTCCGGACGGCCCGCCAGATCTTTTAGTCTCGCAAACAAACGGACGGTAACCATGCCGGCCCTTCCACTTTTTCCCTCTTCCTTTTTACTTTTTCCTTTTATAGCTTCCCGACTTCCCGCCGGTCTTTGCGACCAGCCGGATCTCGCCGAAAGAGATCTCCCGATCCACCGCCTTGCACATATCATAAATCGTCAGGGCCGCGACACAGACGGCCGTCATCGCCTCCATCTCGACGCCGGTCTGACCGGACGTCTTCACCGTGGCCGTAATCCCGATGCGGCTTCGGTTCCCGGCGTCCGGATCGGGCTCTTCCTTGAAATGCATCTCGACGCCGGTCAGCAGCAGTGGATGGCAGAGCGGGATCAGGCTCGGGACCTGCTTGGCGGCCATCACCCCGGCCACCTGCGCCACGGCCAGTACGTCGCCCTTGGCCATGCCCCCTTTTTGGATGAGCCGCAAGGTCTCCGGCTTTAAATAGACAAGGCCCGTCGCCGTGGCCGTTCTCTCGGTCTGCGGCTTTCCCGTGATGTCCACCATCCGGGCCCGGCCGTTCTCATCCAGATGGCTCAACGGCATCCGGCGGCTCCTCCATGATTAAATAATGCCCATCATATCCCTTTTCCCTCGTAAAGGCAAACTTAACGGCCCCGGCGTTTTAACCTCTTTCTCTCGACCGCCTTGGCTTCGTCCCATAGCCGGTCCATTTCGGCCAGGGTCATCTCGGACAGGGTCGTTTTAGCCTTCCCGGCCTTTTTTTCGATGTAGCGGAACCGCTCCGAAAACCGTTCATTCGCCTTGCGCAGGGACTCCTCCGGGTCAAGCTTTAAAAACCGGGCCATGTTCACGAGGGCGAAAAAAAGATCCCCGAATTCGGCCTGGATCTGCCGGGAGCGCCCCTCGCCAACGGCCTCCTCCAATTCCTTCATCTCCTCGCGCACCTTGTTCCAGACCGGCCGAATCTCCTTCCAGTCAAACCCGACCCGGGAGGCGCGGGTCTGGAGTTGATAGGCCCGCATCAGCGCCGGCAACGGCTTCGGAACCCCGTCCAGAACCGATTTGCGTTTGCGGTTTTGCTTCTCCTTCTGCTTGAGCTCCTCCCAGCGCGCAAGAACCTCTCCGGAGGTGGCCGGCTTCCTCCCTTTTCGACGGGACGATGCGCCGGGACCGAAGACATGGGGATGCCGCCGCGTCATCTTTTCGACGGCATGGCTCAAGACTTCCTCGATCCCGAATTCACCCCGCTCATCGGCGATGCGGGAATGGAACAGAATCTGAAACAGCAGGTCGCCCAGCTCCTCCTTCAGCGTTTCGGGATCCTCCTCGTCGATCGCCTCCAAAACCTCGTACGCCTCTTCAAGCAGAAACGGCTTCAGGCTTTCCCGCGTCTGTTCCTTGTCCCACGGACAGCCGTTCTTCCCGCGGAGCGTCTCCATCACGGCCGCCA
>JACQHO010000219.1 GCA_016198945.1 Nitrospirota bacterium
GAGACAGGGGTCGCGTCCTCCACGGTATCGGCCTGTCCGCCGGTCTTGCGGACGATCGGGACCGTTCCGTACCGAAGGCTGTACATCTGGTTCATCCCGCATGGCTCGTAACTGGAGGGCATGAGAAAAAGATCCGCCCCGGCCTCGATCCGGTGGGCCAGCGGCTCGTCGAACTGGATCCGGACCGACAGCTGTTCGGAGTAACGGCGCATCGCGGCTTTGAGCTTCTGCTCCATCTCCGGTTCGCCGGCGCCCAGTACGACGAGCTGTAGATCCATCCGCATCAATTCATCCAACGCCTCGATCACCAGATCCAGTCCTTTCTGGGCCGTCAGCCGTGTGATCATCCCGACCAGCGGAACCTCTTTCACTTCCAGATGACATTCCTTCTGAAGCGCCTCCTTGCAGAGCCGTTTGCCTTTCAGACTCCGGGCGTCGTACGGATGGGAGATGGCCGGGTCGCGGGCCGGATTCCATTGCCGGTAATCCACGCCGTTGAGAATCCCGAAGAGATCCGCCCGGCGGGTCGCGAGAACACCCTCCAAGCCCTGGCCAAACTCGGGAGTTTGAATCTCGCGGCTGTAGGTGGGGCTGACCGTGTTGAGAACTCCCGCAAAGACCAGCCCGGCCTTGAGCAGATTCAGTTTCCCATAAAATTCCAGCCGGTCCGGGGTAAAGTATTCGGGCGGAAGACCCAGTCCGGCGAATTCGGCGGCCGGAAACAGTCCCGGATAGCCGAGGTTGTGAATCGTAAAAACCGTGCCGGTTTTCCGATAAAAAGAGTCGGCCGAAAAATGGGCCTTCAAAAAAGCGAAGGTCAAAGCTGTTTGCCAGTCGTTGCCGTGAATTATGTCGGGTTGCCAGTTCAGTTTCTTGGGAACCTCCAGCACGGCGCGGCTGAAGGCCGAAAATCGTTCGAGGTTGTCGGGATAGTCCATCCCTTTTTCCTGATACAGTCCCGGACGGTCGAAGAGGCCCTTGTTGGACAGGAAGAAGAATTCGACCGGAGAATCCGCCAGATGACAGGCCCATAGATGAAAGGTATGGTCTTTCCCGGCCAGCTTCACGGCAAGATCACCGCGCGGCTTGAGCCTCCATCGTTTCTCATCCACGACGGAATACCGGGGCATGATCACCTTGACCTCGTGCCCCAATCGGACCAGCGCCTCCGGAAGCGCCCCGGCGACATCGGCCAGGCCGCCGGTCTTGGCAAAAGGCGAAACTTCCGATGCGGCATACAGAATCCGCACTAATCGCCCATCCCTACTTCGCGCAGGAATTTAGCCGCCTCTTCAGGCGGAGTCGGATTGATGTAGAATCCCGTTCCCCGTTCGAAGCCGGCCAGATGGGTCAGCCGCGGCATGATCTCCATATGCCAGTGGTAATAATCCTCATCGTGGTATTTTTGATTAAACGGCGAGCTGTGGATGATGAAATTATACGGAGGGTTGTTAAGGGCCCGGTTCTGGCGCTTTAAGATATCCCCCAGAATGCGGGAGAGCGCCTCGAACTCGTATTTCTGTGAATCCTCAAAATAGGGATCGTGCGCCTTGGGCAGGATCCAGGTCTCGAACGGGAAACGAGCCGCATAAGGGGCGATGCAGACATAATGATCGTTCTCGCCGACCAGGCGGACCTTGGAAGCCAGCTCCTGCTTGACGATGTCGCAGAAAATGCACCGCTCCTTGTAGCTGTAGTACTCCTTCGCGCCTTCCAGCTCTTCGATCACGTTGCGGGGGACGATCGGCAATGCGATCAGCTGGCAATGGGAATGCTCGAGGGTGGCCCCCGCCGCCTCGCCATGGTTCTTAAACAGCAGCGTGAACCGAAACCGCTTGTCTTTTTTCAAGTCCAGGATTCGATCCCGAAAGCTCCACAGAACTTCTTCGACCTGCTTGTCCGTCATGGAGGCCAGCATCTGTTTGTGATCCGGGCTCTCGATGATCACCTCATGAGCCCCCACCCCGTTCATCTTGTCGTAAATTCCCTCCCCCTCCCGGTTGAGTCCGCCTTCGATCCGGAGGGCCGGAAACTTGTTCGCGACCACCCGCACATGCCACCCCGGGGTATTCGGTTTTGAGCCTTCCGGACGGTAGGCCAGGATCTCGGGCGGGGTCTTGTCCTCGTTTCCGGGACAAAAAGGACAGAAACCCGGTTCAACTGCCGGAGCGGACGGACCGGAACCAAAGCGGGCGGGCCGCTTGCCGCGTTCGGTGGCGATGATCACCCAGCGGCCGACAATCGGGTCTTTTCGCAGTTCAGGCATGGTGTAAAAGCTCCTCTGTTTTGATTGGGTTGTTCACCGTTCGATGATCTCCATCGTGATCAAGCCTTCCCGTGTTCCCTCAACCGGAATCGCCAGGGGCCAAAGAACGGCCAGACAGGAACCCTGGTAGTTGGACTCCATTCCCTCCTCGGACTGCGAGACGGTCTCGATCGGAAACCGCCATAGCCGCGCCGCAGGCTTGAACCCGAGACGGATCTCGATCCCCTGCCATTCGTCCACCAGATGGGCCTCGGTAATCTCGTCCAGTTCACCCGCGCTGCGGAGTTGCCTATCCTCGACCGTCTTGCCGGGAAAGCGATAATACCGCTTCGGATCGTCGCCGGCCAGCAGTGTCAGATTGAGTTCCACGCCCCAAACATAAGGCGTGAGACATGAGGCGTCAGGCGTGAGAAGGGGACCGCGGAAGGCGTACCGGACGGACAGCTCGGCGCGGGTGGCCGATACGGTATAGACCTTTTCCACCTCCAGGGACAGGTCTCCGACGCCGCCCGCCCGTCGGAAAGAGAGAACGGCCTTCTCCCGATCCGTCTCGGCGGACGTGGTTGTGTAGGGTTGATCCGAGAAGCCGCCGAGGTCCTCCTGCCGGGAGGCCTCGAATTGTTCCAACGTCACCTCGGATCGAAGAAGGTGGTCGCGGAAGGACCATCGGGGATGCCGATCGTAGACAAGATTGCGATCCTGGGCCGACGCTTTGACAACGACGCGATCATGAATCGAGGAAATTCCCTCCGAAGACGTCGCGGGATCGGTCGGCGGCTTTTTAAGTTTACGGTGATAGGCCTCCGGACGGCGTGTCGGCACATGGGTCAGGCAGACGGCCTTCGGACGGTAATCGATCTCAAGCGCCGCGGCGCCGTCCGAAGGCTTCAGATAAAGATTCATACGGGACGTTTCAACCAGCAGCTCCGGGTGACCGTCGCGGTCCAGATCCGTCTCGATCAGACGGACGGGAGATTCGGACGGATGGGTATCGACGAGGGTCTCGGCCCGAATGAGGTGCTGATACACGGCATGCCGGAGATAGTTCAGATAATATCCGCCGAACAGCCCATGCCAGTAGGAATCATTCCCCTGGGCCCGATACAACTCCTGACGGGCCTCGGCGAGCCGTTTTGACCGGGATCGGCCCGACGCCTCCTCGCGACTGATCTTTTCGCTCACATACAGCGCCTTTTTCTGCATCAGATTGATCTCGGGATACTTTACTAAGAAATGGTTCCAGAAACCGGCGCGCAGAAAACCGGAGGCGGCCTCCCGCAGGCCCGATGCCTCCAGCTTCTCCACCAGGGACTCCCGCTCCAGAATCGCATCGGCGGGCAGGGCCCATTCCATCATCTCTTCGTAGGAGCCGGTGGGCAGATAGATACGCCCGGTCGGAGGAGTCTGGGCCCTGTATTCTCCGAAGGTCTGCGTGGTGATCCAGTTTTTATTTTCCTCCAGCAGATTGAAGAACCGCTTGAGCCATCCGCCTGATCCGCCGGAGGCGGAGGACTGGTCATACACCCAGCGATACGTCCCCGGCCAGAGGCCGAACTTCTCGCCGTCATCGGCATAGGTGACCGCGGCCGGTTCGTCCCCGGCCAGTTCCCTCAGATAGGCGATCGTCTCTTCCGGCGGACGGAACGGGATGAGATAGCGCAGCCGCTTGCTGATCGGGAAAACGCCCAGCGGGGTTCCCTCGCGCTCCGTCAGGTAATAACCCCGCAGTCGCTCCGGCTTGAGGCCGACCGCCTCAAAGTGGGTGTCATCCACGAGGGTATAGTCCACGCCGGATGCGCCCAACAGGCCGGGAAGAGAAGGCTCCCAGACCCGCTCGGCCAGCCACAGCCCTTTGGAATCCGCGCCCAACCGTCGTTGGAGGTAGCGGGTTAGCATCGCGATCTGGCCGGCCCCATCACGCGCCGGAATTGCCGCCAGGATCGGCTCGTAATACCCGCCGGTGAGCAGTTCCACCTGTCCATTCTCCACCCGTTTCCGGAGTCCGTCCAGAAATGAAGGCTCGTTCCGCTCGAGCCAATCCAGCAGGGAGCCGCTGTAATGAAGGGAGACCCGGAGGTTCGGGTGTTCGCCGAGCAGATCAAAAAACGGACGGTAGCACCGGTCATGGGCCTCCCGGAAGACATGCTCGAAATTCCCCACCGGCTGATGGTTGTGAATCCCGAGCAGCAGCGTGATCCGTCCGGCCTGTATTCCGCGACCCGCAGCAGACATCTCAGACGCTCCACATCAACTGTTCAAAGTCCTGATCCGGAACTTCGAGCGTAAGATAGCCGTTCGGCGGATAGGTTTCGACCACCTTTCCGTCCGACCGGATCTCGACGATGAAATGATGTCGTTCGCCGGGCTTCCAGCCCAGCATCGCAAACGGCACGGCCAGCTCGATGATGGCCCCCATCACAATGGTCGTCACCTCTCCCAGCGGCTCGTACCGAATCCCGTCCGGGCTCCGTTCCACGGTAAAGCGCGGGCGGTCGGAAAGCGCGCAGGGAATCACCCATTTGTACTCGGCCGGCCCGCCGAAGAAATGGAGATGGATCTCATACCGTTTTTGTTTCTCCGGCGAGCAGCCTTCGGCCGGATCGATGCGAAGGTAGCAATGCGTCGGATCGAAGCCGTAGCAGACGGCTGAAAGCAGGCGCTCCGCGCCGAACCGCGTGCTTCGCCGCGTCGCGTCGTAACAGCCCGCACCCTGCCATTCAAAATAGGAGGTGCGTTTCCCGTCCAGCGTCGGGCGGATGAAGTTCATCGGCTCGGTCACGTGTTTGACGGCATGGAGGTGGATGATCGGCCGGGAAAGGTATTCCGGAACCGGCCGCTCCAGATGCCGGAAGGCGCCGGCAAGGTGGCCCCGGAACAGCCGGTCGAACTCCTCGTCATGGACGCTCGAAAAATCATCCCCGTACCACCAAAACCAGTCGCTGCCTTCGGCGGCATAAATCGCCTCCCACGCCGCCTCGCGCCGCGCGGCCGGAATGGAGGCGTCGTTGAGAAACGGCAGAAGCGCCTTGCGGGTCCGGTTCAGATAATCCCAGGCCCGATTCTCTTCGTCCGAGCCGATCCAGATGTCGAAATCATGATGGATCCAGGAACCGGAATGAAGATGTTGAATCCGATGGTGGGGCGGATGGCGCTCAAGCTCATCCGCGATCCGGACCGTCCTGAACCGCTCCGAGCCGGAAAGACGGCCGTACAGCTCGGTCAAAAAGTATTTTCCGCTTTCGGGATAATTCTCCCACGGATTCTCCCCGTCCAGGACAATGGTGACGAGCGGCCGGCCTTTTTGACCGGCCGCAGCCTCATCGATCGAATCAAGCCTTTTGAAGATCTCGTCCACCGCCGCGCGGGGCTCCACGTTTCCCAGGGTGAAGGAGATCAGGTTGGACAGGTCCTTGTCCCGAAAGACCATCGGCAGCGCCCGTTCTCCGGCCGCCGCAAGATACGGCCGATAGAGGACCTCGGCCCGGGAGGGCGCGGGGATGGAATGGAGGAGGATCTCTTCATCCGTTGCGATCCAGCTGATGCCGGCATCGAGCAGAAGCGGGAGGATTTCCGGGCAGACCGATCCCTCCGAGGGCCAGAACCCCTTCGGCCTCCGTCCGATCACGCGGGCATGGAATTCCACCGCCCGCTCGATCTGCGTCCGGGCGTCCTCCGGGGCCTGGAACCGATCCGGCATCGGCGCATGGGGCAGGCACCGTCGCGCGATCTCGGTATCATAGACCAACGGCAGGATCGGATGGTAAAACGGGCTGGCGGTCAGTTCGACTTGTCCGGCCGATTCGAGATCGCGGTACAGCGGGATCACGCGACGGAGGATCTCATATTGGGATCGAACCACCTCGGCCTTGTCTTCTTCCGTGAACCCCCGGCCTTTTCGTCGGAGCTCCTGAAGTGCCGGCAACGCTTCCATCGCCTTGAAACCGAACCAGGCCAGGTTGAAAAGAATTTGGAGATCGCGATAATCATGGGTTGCAAATCGGCCGGCGGCCTCCCGCAGGCTCTCGTCGTCCCCATGAAGTCCCCGCCGTTGGAGAAGTTCATGAAACCGCGGCCAGGGCTTCACCATCGTCTCCCAGTGGGCCATGAAGAAATATCGCAGGAGGAAATGCCGCTCGTCGGGCTCCAGCGCGTCCGCCGGCTTTAACGTCCGCTCCAGGAACAGGTCATTCGCCGTCCCGTCCGCATAGTCCTGAAGCTGTTTCAGCAACGACGGCACCAGGTTGACGCAGGCATGGATTTTCGGAAAATCCTTCAACAGGGCCGCCATGTCGTAGTAGGCCTTGACCGCATGCAGCCGCACCCAGGGGAGGGCGTATTCGCCGGTCAGGGGGTCTTTGTAATACGGCTGGTGGTGATGCCACAGAAAGGCGATCTTGAGGGATTCCATCGAGCCACCGGATTGAAAATAATTTCAGCATGAAGAAATAAAGCGAAGAAAGGGGGGCTTAATATTGAATGAGCGACCGGATGTCATACCCCTTCAACTTGTCGCGCCCCTTCAGGTCGGTGAGCTCGACCAGAAAGGCCAGGCCGAAAATTTCCCCGCCGAGCCGTTTCACCAGATCCACCGCCGCCGCCATGGTGCCGCCGGTCGCCAGAAGGTCGTCCACCAGGAGCACCCGCTCGCCCCGCGCGATCGCGTCCCGATGAACGGCGATCGTGCTGTTGCCGTACTCCAGGGAATAGGTGGATTCGTACACATCCGAAGGGAGCTTTCCGGGCTTGCGGATCGGAACAAATCCCGCGCGCAGATGATGCGCCAGCGGCGCGCCGAAGATGAACCCGCGGGCCTCGATCGCCACCACCTTCCGGATGCCGGCCTCTTTGTACGGAGCAGCCAGTTCCCCCAAGATTACGGAGAAGGACATAGGGTCTTTGAGAAGGGTCGTGATGTCGTAAAACAAAATCCCCTTCTTGGGAAAATCCGGGATTTCCCGAATGGCCGATTTCAAGGCGAGTTGTTTCTCCGACGGCAGCGGATGCGCGGGGTTCATTACAGGATCTCCTCCGGTTTAATCGTCTTCTGATGGATAATCGCGCGGAGCTTGGTGATGGCCGAATGCTCGATCTGCCGCACCCGC
>JACQHO010000226.1 GCA_016198945.1 Nitrospirota bacterium
CGCTGATTCTGTCGGCACTGCTGGCCTCCGCGTCCGTTGGGGCCGGAGCGACGGTCGCCGCCGAGAATCCATCGGAGAAGGCGTCGGATCGTCCGATCTATCGGTACGTGGATCCGAACGGGACGGAGGTCTTCACCGACGATCTTTCGCGCGTGCCGGCCGAGCGCCGTTCGTCCGCCACAATCGTCGCGCTGCCGCCGGCCGTTAAAATGCCGGAACCGCCCCCAGCGCCCAAACCCGAGCCTTCCTCATTTTCAACACGAGCGAGGGAATGGTTCAACGGCCAGCCTCCGGCCTACCGGTTGATCCTCATCGGAGTGCTGCCCGTCATGGTTTTGAGTCTGTGGGCCTTGAGCTTTTTCCGGAGGCGGTCCGAGAGCCTGTTTGCAAAGCTCATTCTTCGTTTTGGAATGGTCGCGATTCTGGTCCTGTCGGCCTATCTCTGTTATTTTATCTTCATCCGGGGCCAGGCCGGCAAGCTGATCGGAGCTGTCCCAGGCGGGAGTGACTTCATTTCATCACCCAAACAGAGGGCGGAGGATTTAAAAAAGGACGAGGCCGACCGCCTCAAAACCATCGAGGATATTGCGAATCAAAAATAACGGATGTCTCAAGGGGAACCGGCATGATCGTGATCATTCATAAAGGCTGCAGCGGCCCGGCCGTGGAAACCGACACGCTGACGGCCGAAGCCTGCCCCCTGCCGGTGGAGGCCTTTCCGTTCAGTTGCTTCACCTGCCTTGAGGAAATCATGGACGAGTCCGAGCTTCGGTTTTCGGAGGAGATCCGGATGTGACCACGAAACCCTTGCAGTAACGCCGTCAGACCCTGTATAGTAAGTCTGCGTACTGAAGCGGTTCAGGTGATCGCGCCCCGCACGAACACGCGGGGTGAGGAAAGTCCGGGCTCCATAGGGCGGGATGCTGGGTAACGCCCAGGCCTCGTGAGGGGACGGAAAGTGCCACAGAGAACAGACCGCCGACGGTGAGGAAGCGGTGGCAGGGAGCTCCAGCCATCTCGGACTCAATCGGGCAAGGGTGAAACGGCGAGGTAAGAGCTCACCGCCCCGTCAGCGATGACGGGGGCACGGCAAACCCCATCCGGAGCAAGACCAAATAGGTTCCGCCCGGTCCGAAAGGACCGTAGGACGGCCCGTCTGAAATTAAAAGCGAGCCGCCGGCTTTACCGGGGCGAGCGCGGGGGTCGGGGGCATCGGAGGACTTTGGTTCTTCTTTGCCGCACGGGCCCCCGAATATAATGGACGGAACGGGTTGGTTGCTTGAGGTCCCGAGTAATCGGGATCCCAGAGAAATGATCACCGCCCCGGCGGAGCGATCCAACGGGGGACAGAACCCGGCTTACGAACCGCTTCAGTACGCATTTTTTTCTCGCCGGTCACAGGCACATACTCCAATGAAGATAAGCAGACTTCTTGAACAGGCCCTGCAGGAATTCGATCGTGTGAACGGGGAAGATCCGCGTCGGCAGACGGTCGGCGGGTCCTCAGAGGCGCGGGAGCTTTTCTTCGCGCGGAAGGTTTATGCCTGGGTCGAGCGGCTCAACCCCTCCGCATCCGAAGCCGTCCGCCTGGCGGCGCGCTCGCACACCGTTCGACGCTGGGAAGTTCCAAGGAATCGCTATCGCATGGACACCGGCGGCTATCGTCAATGGCGCGCGGCGACGGCGGCCCATTCCGCCGAGACCGCGATCGGGATTTTGAAACAGATCGGCTATCCGGAGGCGGTGATCCGGGACGTGAAACGGATCATCACCGGGCTCCACCGTCCGGATCATCCGGACGCGCAGCTCCTGGAAGACGCCGACTGCCTTGCCTTTCTTGAGAGCAAGCTTGCGGATTATCTGGACCGATGGGATGAGGCGAAAGTCCGGCGGATCCTGGAGGGCACCTGGTCCAAAATGAGTCCGGCCGCCCGGAAAATGGCGCTCGAACTGCGGCTGGACTCCCGTGTCAAGAAGCTGCTGACCGGCTTGGGATGAGGGTGAACGCATTGCAATCATGAGGGGATGAGTGAAGACGAACGAGCAGATTGCCGGCGAGTGCGCCTGGTGCGGAGGGGCATTGAATAAGACGGTTCACGGTGTCGGAGCGAGCGATTCGGAGCCGGTCCGGACCGGGGAGGTTTTTGTGGAGGTTTCCTTTATGCGGTCCAATCGCTCCCTCTTTGCGGCCAGGATTCAGCCGGGGTCGCGGGCCTACGGCGAGGGTTACCGCTTGATCTTTGCTTCCTGTTCCGATGCCTGTGCTCGGAGGCTCGGTGAGGTTCTGGCCAATGAAAATGGCCGTTTCGCCAAATGCGCGATGCTGAAACCGGAAGAATAGTACGCCCACCTGTCCGATCCTTAATCATCCCGGGTCTCGATCGGATCGAGCCGTGCCTCGGACAACCCGACCCTCAACGCTTTTACAACGAATTCAAAAAGGCCTCGACGATGGCGGGATCGAACTGGCTGCCTGCATTGCGACGCAACTCCTCTTGCGCTGCCGAAGCGCTTAATCTCGACCGATAAGGCCGGACGGAAAGCATGGCATGGTACGCCTCGACCACGGACAGGACCCGGGCCAGGTAGGGGATCGCCTCGCCCTTCATCCCATTGGGGTAACCCTTTCCATCAAAGCGCTCGTGATGGTAGAGAATGGCCGGGAGGATATCTTCCATATGCGACGTCTTCTCCAGGATCATTCCGGCGAGCATCGGATGGGCCTGGATGATTTTCCGCTCCTCGAGGCTGAACGGGCCGGGTTTATTGAGGACCCGGTCGGGGATGCTCACCGTTCCGATATTGTGAAGCAGGCTTGCGACCCGGAGGCTTTCCTTTTTGGCTTCGTCGAGTCCAAGGGCATTCGCGAGATGGACCGCATAGCGGGCCACTTCTTCGGAATGACCGCGGGTGTACGGTGTCTTGGCGTCAATGGCCGTGGCGAGGTCCCTGAGCGCGCGAAGCGAAGGATCGGAAAGCAGTTCGGTCAGTTTTTCCTGGTGGTGCTCGATCGCCGATTTAAGACTTTCGCTGTAGAGGCAGACGCGATTTCGTCCGGCCTCCTTGGCAAAATAAAGGGCCTGGTCCGCCGCCTGGATCAGGCCTTCGCGATCCTGGGCGTCCAGTGGGAAGGAGGCCAGTCCGATGCTGACCGACAACATGGCCTGCTGGCCGGCCGGAGTTGAAAACGCGTGAATGGCGATAATCTTCCTTAACCGCTCCGCCAACAACTTGGCGTTCTCGGCCGTGGTCTCCGGGGCGATCACCGCAAACTCCTCTCCTCCGTAGCGCGCCGGTATGTCCATGGTCCGAACGGTTTTTCGTATGAG
>JACQHO010000224.1 GCA_016198945.1 Nitrospirota bacterium
AATACCCGGCCCGTTCCAAGGAGCAAGGCGGCGGCATCGCCCGCTTTGTGCGGATCGGTTGCGGAAAAGAGTTCCTTCCAACGCGCAACGTTTTCCTTCCATTGGGCCGCCGTCCCGGCCAACGGGCCGTTTTGAATCTCCTGAATCATGGGGCGGGTCGAGGCGTCCGGGGGTTCGAAAACTGCGCCGTTCTCATGAAGGCGGCCGACCAGGCGCTCCGCAGCGCCAAATCCGGGCGGCAGATATCGGAAAAGCGCGCTGTCCCGATAGGCGCGTGAAAGTAGATCGTCTTCTGAATAGGCGAACCCGCCGAAAACCTGGCCGGCATCGTAACCCATCTGGCCGGCTTCCGGTCCAAATGCCATGGCCGCAACCGCCGCGCAGAGATCCGACCGTTCCGGCGAAGCCGGGCCTGGTTTTTCATCCAGAAGAACCGAGAGAAGAAGGTGCCATGCCTCGATGCGGGCGATCATGCTCTTGACCGCGCCGAGCTTGGCGATTCCGTCGCGCCCCTGGGTGTCCCGCATTTGATGGGCAAATTGAACGCGGCCTTCGGCATGTTCCTTTGCGCGGCGAGAAAGATAATCCCCCGCTCCGAGAGCGATCGCGGCGTAGGCTTCACCCGATGGCAGATGGCCAGGGTCCGGAAACCCCGGCGTCGTCACCTTGACGGCATTGAACTCCACGCGGTGAAGTCCGGCGGCGCGAAACCCGATCGCCGGCGTGGGGATCGTCTTCAACCCGGCCTGATTGAGCATGACCGGCCGGGCCTGGTTTTGATAAACAAGAAGCAATCCACTGGATAACGCCAGCGGAACGAGTTCCAAGATGCCATCAATAATCCATCCACCGTCGACCGCCCTGATGGAGAGGGCCGGTCTGTCGGACAGGAAGGACTGCGCGTCTACGACGCAAAGATCTGCGCGAAGAGGTTGGTTCGCCTGTTTGAGTATTTCCGGCGCATGGATGTGACGGGCCGCAAGAAGTCCCAGGGCGGGACTCACGGATGAAAGGGCCCGAATCAAGGGAAGCGGCTGTTCGGAATGATCCAGGATGAAGGAACGGAGGCGCTCCATCGCATCCGGCGGAATCGGAAGATCTTCCCAGTCCTTCACAACGCGATCCGGAAATAAAACCGTAACTTGATCGTGGATTGGCGTCCGGTAACGATCTTCCAAAACCGCTGGAAGGACCGATGACAAAGATTGGGCCGGATCTTCAGAGAGCGGACGCAATACATCCTGGATATGATTCAACGCCTCCTCACGGATACGGCGAGCCGCCGAAAGGGCATGAAACTCCTGACCGACCGATATCTGGTGTTCAAGGTCTTTGCGGTCGTCCTCCAGAGTCCGTTGCCATTCAACCTGCATCTCGGACGGAATCCCAAGGACCGAAAACGTTCCATGGATTGCTTCGGAGGAAAGTTTTGCATGGAGATGCCCCAGCCGTCTCAGGGCCATACGGCCGATCTTTTGCGGCCATTCGCGCCGCGTTGCATCGGCCGACGAAGGAAGATTTTCCACCGCCGTCTCCAGCGCACGGACCGCCCGATAGACGGCCTGCGCCGATTCGGAAAACGATTGAAGTGTTTCTTGATCCGTAACGTTCAACACAGCAGGTTGTATCGGCCGGGGCATCGTCCATCCCGCCTCGCGCGGCGGGCGCGGGACGGTCGACGGAGACTTTTGATCGAGAAGAATTTGAGATGCCTCCGACGCCGGCCGATAAATCAGCCGGTGGTCGGTCTGCCGGCCCCAACGCGCCTGATCATCCGCGGCATGCCAGCAGGTCTCGCATTTGATGCAGTTTTCATGATTGATCGTCACAACTCCGCGCCCGATCAGGGGCGGGTCGTACTGATAGACACGGGCCGGGCAGACCGACCAGAGCGGAGATTGGGCCAGATCGCCATGGCCGGAGAGTTCCCCCGGCCAGATCACACGGATGTGCGAACGACGTCCCACACGATAAGAATTCGTGGCCAGTTTCGCTTCGAAGGAATCAATCACCCGGGCCTGATCCAGATCCCGGGCCGCCTGTTGCGCCTGGAGATAGTCCGCCACCGGCCCGCCCAGCACCTTGTCAACCGGTTGGCGAAGAATATAGTAGCGGGCGAGGTCCAGCAGAATTGAGGCCAACGACAGGATAAGCAGGTAAAATCCATAAAGAGGGAGTATGATCCAATCGGTTAATTTGAATCTCAGAAGAATATGCCGAACGGCCTCGCGAAATTTTCCGGACAACGGTTTTCCATCATTGGCATAAACGGCCCGCATCCCTTCGGCCAGACCGGGGGACAACCGTGCCAGCAAACCCCGAATCGGCCATGGGAAATCCCGGATCCCGACGGTCCGCCCGTCCGACGACTGAATCGTGATATGAAACCCCGGATCGGTTTTCGAAGACCGGTTGAAGAGGTTTTTGATCCAGGAAACCGGCGCTAAAACCGTAAAACCGCCCGAAAGTCCGGACGACAGTCCCGATGCGCGCAACATTCTTCCGCCGTCATTAAAGATCTCGCGAAGCGCCTTGAAGGTGAGGTGTCCCCGTAGAAACCGCGCGGTCTGCCATGACGGGGCCTTCGGCCGGGATAAGAAATGGGCCAGCCCACAGGCAAGATCGGCCGACCGTCCGAAAAATGTCCGGCTCTTTTCAAGATAGTCCGGCCAGCTTGAAAGAAAGTCGGCGTTTCGTCCGTAAACACTGGCCCGTAACGGCTCCAGATACGACTGTGTCAGCCGGTCGGCCGTGATCGGCTGACCGTCCTTTAACAGCCCGCACACGGCGCGGGCAAAGATCAGGCCGCTGGCCGAGGCCGGACCGGTAAAATTCGGATAGGGGAGATCGATCCCGAGACCGGTCGCGGCGCCGCCCACGGCAAGCCCGTCTTCGACCAGTACCGGCTGCTCTTTCAGTCCGCCGCTCCGGATCAATTTCGTTCCCCAGGCCGATAGGACGGCTCCATCAAGGAGCGACCGGAAATGCGGGAGGCCTCGGAGCCACTCCAGGAGCTTTCCGTGATCGCCGCGATAATTCTCCTTCAAATTATCAAGCGGAACGACGTACCCAAAGGAGAGGGAATCGCGATTCGTATAAAGAAAAGCGCCGATATTCAAATGAACCGTCTGGCCGCCGGTCTGGCCGTTTCGGATCAGGTATTCATAAGCGCAACCTTCGCCGTCTGAAAGATGAAATCGCTCGTTAATCACGGAGGGTTGGAGGTTGAAAACGGCCTTGACCCCTTGCATGAAATGAGGCGTCATTACGCGCTCCAGCCTTTCCCGACGGACCAGATGAGAGGCGTCTCCTTCCGCGATAAAGACCACGTCCGCGTAGACCGGCCCATGTTCGGTCTCGACACCGGCCACGCGGCCGCTCCGGCGGATCAAGGAGGTCACGGTGGTTTTGGGTAGAACCATCGCGCCGGAGGACTGGACGAGCCCGGCCCAGTAGGGGTCATAAATAGGGCGGAGAACGGTGTAGCAGTGATGAAAGGTCTCGGGATTTTGATAGGAAAGACCGACAAGATCCAGCCCGTTTTGAAGAAAGATTCCGCGACGGACCAGACGGCGCTCATACGGAGCGGATAAAACGGCCGCTTCACCAAAAGCCTCCGGCCGGGCCAGATTTTCCGCGAAATAGACGCAGCCGGACCAGTTCTCCGCGCCGGCGTAGACCCCGGCCTCCAACACAAGCACGGAAAGGCCGGCGCGGGCCATCGTCACGGCGGCTGTCGCACCGGCGGGACCACAACCGATGACGATGACATCAAACCGAAATCGTTTCATGGATCCCCTCGATGACCCGCGAAGCATGTGGGGACAGATTTGAAATCTGTCCCCAGACAGGGCGCATCATATCACAGGCCGAACGGGCCTGCAAAGCGCTCGACAAAAAAAGGCCCCGTTCGATGAAATGAAACGGGGCCTTCGGCATGGATGCCGATTTATTCGGGCTGGGTTTTGAGAACGACGTAGAAGGCGCGGCTCTCGCGGATGATACGAATCAGAACGCTTTCGCCCTTTTTGATTTTGTCCATCGCAGTCTTGAAGTCTTCCGAGTTTGCAACCTTGTTTCGGTTGACCTCCTTAATCAGATCGCCTTCCTTGATGCCCTCCGAGTCGGCCGCGCTGCCGGGCTCGACCTTGGTCACCAATACGCCTTTTTCATCCTTAAGCTTGAAGCGGTCGGCCAATTCCGGCGTCAGGTCCTGAACATTCAAGCCCAGCGCCATTTCAGGTTGTTTTGGAATTGAGGCCGTCACGGCTTCTTCTTTTCGCTCGCCCAGTTTGACGGTGATGTTTTTCCGGTGGCCGTCCCGGATGACCTCAAACGCGGCATCCTTTCCCGGCGGCAACTGTGCGATCAGGCGCGAAAGCGTTTGCGGGGTGTCGACCACTTTTCCGTCCAGCTTGACGATGATATCACCCGGTTGCATTCCGGCCCTTGAGGCGGGGTCCCCTTCAAAAACCTCATTCACCAGAACGCCTTCCTCCTCCTTAACGTTAAACTTTGAAGCCAGATCGGCCGTCACCGGCTGGATGCCCACCCCCAGCCAGCCCCGGACCACCCGGCCCTTGGCGATCAGTTGATTCATCACATTCTGAACCATGTTGGCGGGAATCGCAAACCCGATGCCCTGTGCAAAATTGATAATGGCGGTATTGATTCCAATGACCTCTCCGTTAATATTGAAGAGGGGACCGCCGCTGTTGCCCGGATTGATCGAGGCGTCCGTCTGAATAAAATCCTCATAACGGGATAGGTTCACATTTTCACGTCCCAGGGCGCTGACGACGCCCACCGTCACGGTGCGATCCAGACCGAACGGGTTTCCAACCGCAACAACCCATTGCCCCACCTTGACCGTTCCGGAGTCGCCCAAGGCAACGAAGGGGAGGTCGTGGTCGGTCTCGACCTTCACGATCGCCAGATCGGTATCCGGATCCTTCCCAATGACTTTCCCGGTGAAACGGCTTTTGTCCGACAGCCGGACTTCAACTTCCGCCGCTTCCCCCACTACGTGGTTGTTCGTCACAATATATCCTTTTTTATCCAGAATCACGCCGGAACCCGAACCCGATCCTTCCGGCGGGCGGCCTCGCGGCGATTCCCCCGGTTTTGCGGTCGAGCGGGTCGCCGGAGAGATATTAACCACGGCCGGCTTCACACGATCGGCAATATCGACAAACACATTTTGAAGATCCTGAAGAATTTTTATTCCGGCGCTATCTTTGGTCTGGGCCGCCATGGACGGCGCCGCCACAAACTGCAGAAACAGAACAGATACCATGATCATCATCGGCAAAACATGACTGCGTACAGTGCCATCCAACTTTCTCATTCGATTCCTCCTTATAGTATTCTAAAAAGTCAAATATATGACCTGCGGCAGCAGATTCTATTTAGAAGCAATTCCACTACAATATATAGGGTCATTTTACCAAATACACTCTACAAACACAAGCATTCAAGTTGCCTGAGTCTCCGGCTTTGGTTGAAATGCCATAACCTGCTAATTTTTAAAATTTTTCACTGCACAATTTTTATGCAGTTTGCGCGAAGCCTCACGGATCAAGCCTTCAAGGGGTATATTAACAAAGTTTACCACAGCTTTTCCACAGGAGTTGTGGAAAGCCGAATCAATCTTCCCTTACTGCGGTGATCTGAATCGTTCTAAGACTTGAATAATTTGTTGCGGAGGCCCGAGCAACGTCAAGCGATCGCTGCGACGAAGCAGTACAGAACCGTGGGGCTGAATGAATCGTTCCTTCCGCTGGATTGCGATAACGAGCACTCCTTGAGGCAAAGCCATCTCCTGCAAGGTCATGGATGGCGGTTTCATATGAAACGGAAGCGTCAACGATTCAAGAGTCATGCCGCTTTTATAGACCGACTCGACAAATTCCGCCCATTTGGTCGTCACATTTTCTTCTTGCAGATCATACCGTCTGCGTTCAATGAATTTAAGCTCGCCCTGCAGACGTTTGAATTCTGAAAAACAGGCCTGACAGGTTGAATGAGCGGTGAGGGCGCCTTGATCCATCTCCTGCGACTCACGCAAGAACCGTCCCATACGCTCGAAAACGGCATCCAAGGCCTTTTCCCGGTCATGAATTTTAAAAGACAACCGAAGAATCTCGGCCTGGCGCGCGGTTTGCTCGGCGGCCGAAACGACAACTTTCTCGAGACCCGACCATGCGATGCTCATTTCTCGACGGAGAAGCTGCGAGAGCCTCATTAGAGAACTCCTCCGTTCATACAATATAGACCTGATCCAATCAAGAAGATCGGAGTGATCGACCCGAACTGTGTCTTAAGATAATGAATCAAATCCGTCAGCCGGCGCGGACGCCCGCGTTTATCATGGGCCGTGGCCGCTTTATTTTTTCTTCGGTCAATCCTGCGCTGTTCCTCGGTTGAGTCAAATCGACCGGCACAGGCCGGTTCAAGCATTTCGTCCAGTGCGATCGTCAACAGAGTTTCAGGCCATGCGAGAGCGGTGGGTTGATGGTGTTGTACCCGCCACAACAGGTAGCGCAGGCAGTTTGAGATAAACGCATCGTATTCCGTTATCCAGTCTGGATGAAAATATTCCAGCACAATGAGCAATTCATCGAACCTCATCTGCAAAATTTTTGCGGCGGTGGGCCAGTCTTTCATCAGAAGACGCGATTGATTACTACACAATCGTTTAACCAAAACGGCTTCGGAGTAACCCATTGAAGCAGCGGCCTGCGCGTGAGTCAAATGAACGGCTTCCATTCGGCTTGATAACCATTGACCGAATGTCTCAAAATCGCCCTGGTTCATTTTTTAACCCCAAAGAGCAAAATAATGTCTGATAATGAATATTATGTAAACTATTAATTACCTTGATCCTGAATCCTCAATCTAAAGAGGCCGCCATTGTAGTCTGGTTCATACAGGACCTCCCCGTCCTTCAGAGCGGTCTCTAAGCCGGACGGAACGGATCCATTCTGATTCATTGATTTTAGAGAGTCAGGCAATCTTTTATTTCTATAATATACAGTAATAACCGAGTAACTTGCTCGGTTAATTAGGTTCGATGTTTTTAGATTGTGGTAAATTTCCGCCATCTCTCCTGCCTGCCGAGCTGTCGCAATGAATCGGTTGGAAGCGAGTCCAAACAAACCAATGCAGCTTATGATGAACGCTGCACTAATAAAATGCCTTAGAGTAAGGATAGGCCATCGAAAATGAGCTTTAACAGGAGGCCGGGAAAGAACTCCCTCTGTTTCGCTTATGGTTGATTGAGTAATCAATTCAGCCGTCAGTAGATTGCTCAAGGCTTTACAAGTTTCAAACTCACCAAGATTGCTGGTTTCAATCAAATTACGGACGTCCTGTTGACCGTTGACCAGATTAAATACCGTCATTTCTTCCTGTGATATATGGATTCCATC
>JACQHO010000223.1 GCA_016198945.1 Nitrospirota bacterium
TAAACCGCATTTCGGGAAAAGGGTCCCCTTTGCCCGTCATCATGGACCGGCTCCCTGGTTGGAGCCGATTCATATGGAAAAGGAAAACGGCTCTTTAGCCTCGGATCCGGGCGGCAAGGGGGCGGCGGGCATGGAGACAAACCAGCCGGCCAAGCCCGGTGAGCAGGGTCGTTGGAGCCTCTGCCCGGAGAATGCCGGGCGGAAGCAATACACGATTCATTTTATTCAAACGCCGGTTCAGTTGACGAAGGGGCTTGGCAAGGAAAAGCCGATTGTGGATCCGAACGGTCTCCTCTACGTCCTGAAAGAGGAAGAGGACGGTATCCGAGCCAATCCGGCGAGCGATAAAACCATTCCACTGGTCTATCGCTCCAATGTCTACGACTGTGTCGATGTCCTCTTCAAGAGCGAGTGGGAGGATAACGACACCACGAATTTCCAGATGTCGAAAATCAATATTCATATCCACTTTATCCAGTTCGACAACCAGGCTTCGGACGGCGTGATCACCGGCATGTCCTACGAGCAGGCGGTGCGGCCGTTCACCCAGATGAAAAAGGAAAAACAGAAGGGGCTTCCGACCCCGATGAACGCCGTTCTCACCGAGGAGGTCAAGGCGGGGGCGGACAGCATCAAGATCAAAATGGCCGAGGGGGCAACCCCCTTCCATGTCGGAACCGATCTCATGGTGGGCATGGATGAGGTGAAGACCGGGGAGATCCGCTGGATCAAGGCGATCAACGGCGACACGATCACCTTTACCGAGCCGTTTAAAAACGCGCACAAAAAAGGCGAGATTGCTTCGGTCGAATGGGTCCGGTACCGTTATTGGGTGGATTCCGACAGCGGTACGGTCTTCTGGCATGACCATGCCTTCGGGGCCACGACCTGGCCGCACGGCGGCGTCGGCGCGATGATTATCGAGCCGGTCGGGGCCACCTATCATCATCCGAAAACGGGAGATCCGATTCGAAGCGGACCGCTCGCGGACATTCGTTCGACCGACCCGATCGGGTACGGGGTGAACGGAAGCTTCCGCGAGCTGGTGGTGATGCCGCATGACACCGTGCCGACCACCGCGCAGGTGGTCACGGCCGGGAATCCGCCGGGCCAGTCGATGCAGGCCGCGATCGATGCCGGTCAGACGCTTTCGTTCCAGATGCCCTATGATCTGGACAAAGTGGCCGTCCCGATGCTGAACGGCGGAACGCATACCACCGGCGGCGGTTTCAATTTCCGGGCCGAATCGGTTTCACGCCGGCTCAAGATCAATCCGGATCCTTCACTGGTCTTTTCAAGCCAGGTCCATCAGGATCCGAGCACCGTAATGATGCGCGCCTACCTGGGCGATACGATGGTCTTCCGCCTGTTGCATACCTTGATGAACGAATCCCATGTCTGGCATCTGGCGGGCCATGCCTTCCGCACGGAGCGATATGCCGAGAAATCGGACTTCCGGAACGCGCACCATGTCGGAATTGCCGAGCGGTACGATTTGGTGACGAAGGCCGGGGGACCCCAGCAGATGGCCGGGGATTATCTGCACTACAACGGCCGCGCCTCCCATCTCTCGGAAGGGAGCTGGGGGATCGTCCGGGTATTGGATAAGGAGACGGCCGATCTGAAGAAACTTCCGGGCCGGGATGAAATTCCGGCCTCGGCGAAGTCGGTCTGTCCGGCCGATGCCCCGGTCAAGACCTTCAATGTAATCGCGGCCGATCGGGCCTTGAAATTCAACCCGAACGCGCCGGATCTGATCGAGGTGGATTTCGACCGGAAACTGCAGGTGGCCAACCCGATGGGCAAGATCTATATGCTCGAGGGGGAAAAGTCGAAGGTGGCGGAAGGCGGGGCCCAGCCGATGCCGCTGACACTGCATGTGAATGTGGGCGACTGCATCAAAGTCAATCTGAAAAACGAAATGAAAGCGAGCCGCGCGTCGTTCTCCGCGGACATGCTGGCGTTCGATCCGAAGGATTCCCACGGGGCGAATGTCGGGAATAATCCGGGCGACCAGACGGTGGCCCCGGGCAAGAGCCGGACCTATACCTTCTACGCGCCTCCGCAGTACGGGGAGACCGCGGCCATCGTGTGGGATTGGGGCAATTTCATTAATAATGTCCGTGACGGATTGTTCGGCGCGATCATCGTGGGCCCGAAGGGGTCGAAGTACCGCGATCCGAAAACGGGCGAGGATGTGACGATGAAAAATGCCTGGCAGGCGGACGTGATCGTGGACCGGTCGCTTCCGGAGAATGCGAACCGGTCGGACTTCCGGGATGCGTCTTTATTCTTCCAGGATGAAGACAACATCATCGGGACCTCCTTCATGCCGTACATCCAGCAGATTGCGGGCCTGACCGGGGTGAACTACCGGAGCGAGCCGTGGTCCTATCGTGAAGAGGCCGGATGCGAGCTGGGGAATATGTTCACGCCGTGTCTGGCGGGCGCGTCGGATCCGGTGACGCCGACGATTACCGCGCATGCGGGGGATCCGGTCCGAATCCATGTCTTCGGGGCGTTCAACGAGCAGAACCAGATCTTCAGTCTGGAAGGACACGAATGGCCGTTCAAGCCGAATATGCCGGGCGCCGATATGTTGAGCAGCCTTCAATTCGGCGGATCGGAATATCTCGATGTCTTTCTGAAGGAAGGCGCCGGCGGTCCGTTTGCCATTCCCGGGAACTATATCTGGCAGAACCACCGTATGCCGTTTGCCCAGGCCGGTCAGTGGGGCTATCTGAAGGTGCTCCCGGCCGGGGATAACAAGATTCAGCCGCTCAACAGCGGCGGACCGGGAAGACGGACGGCCGAGATGCAACAGGAGGAAACGACCGGCGTCCCGGTTTCGATGCTTCAGAAGTAGGGATCGAACAGGTATTACAGAGAAATCAGGACAGGGACACCCATCATCCCCGTCCTGATTTCTTGTTTGTAAGGGGGAATGCAGTGAAGAAATTTTTCGTCCACGGTTTCGGAATAGCAGCGGCCTGCCTTCTTGGATTTTCCGGGACAGCCATCGGTTACGAGGAAATGGAAGTTAAAGAGGGCGGATCCATTACCGGCCGGGTGATCTTGCAAGGCGCGGTTCCAGCCCCGCGCGCGTTTCCGCTCGTCCTCTATCCTTTTGGACCGTTCTGTAAAAAAATTTCGAACGGGGATGGCTTGATCCTCCTGGAGGAGTTTTTAGTCGGACCGAACGGGGGAATGCAGGATGCCATCGTGGCGGTGCAGAAGGTGACGAAAGGAAAACCGTTTCCCTCGATCAAGGCGGATCTGGAGACGGTCGATTGCATGTTCCATCCGGTGGATGTTCCGATCAATGAGCAGTTCCGGACGGATGAAAGCGGGAAGCTGCGCCATGCCCATCCCCTGGTCGCGGTCATTCAAAATCCCCAGGACATTTCGGTCGTCAACAGGGACCCCATTATTCACAACGGGCAGGTATTCCAGAGCGAGAAGGGGAATATTATCTTGAACTTTCCCTTGCCGGTTTCGACCGAGCCACGAGGCGGAACGATTCATCTTACACGAGGCCGGCGAATCACCCAGATGATTTGCGGAATGCATGAATTCATGCAGACCTGGGGCTTCGTGGTGGATAATCCCTACTATGCAAAGACGAAACGGGACGGAACCTTCACCATCGACAAACTGCCGCCGGGAACCTATCGGGTAACCGCCTGGCATCCGCATCTGAAACCGGTCGAGCGGGAAGTGACCATCCTTCCGAGCGGAGCAGCCGCCTTGAATTTTGAGTTTGATGCCGGCCAGGTCAAGCGGCCGGAGTACGAACGGCAGGAGCAATTCCGGGTCGGGCCGGAGGCCCTTCCTCATCAGCATCTGGAAAGCTGCGAGGCCCCGTACTGTTAAGGAGATGGAATTGGCGCATCAAGGAACGGTGATAAGAGGGGTCGGTCTGCTCGTCCTGGCCGCGTTGACCTGGATCGGTTCCGGGACGGCGCAGTCGTATGAAGAGATAACGGTCGGCTCGGGAGGAAAAATCACGGGAAAGGTGGCCATGAGCGGGACGCCCCCGCCATCAAGGATCTTCCATTTGGTTTTTTCTCCCAACCTGGATTTTTGCGGCCGGATCTCGGACGGAAAGGGAAACCGACTATTGAAGGAATTTCGCGTCACGCCGGACGGCGGATTTGCGGATGTGGTCGTGGCCGTGGTCGGGGTGGGGCGGGGCAAGAAGTTCGATTACACGCCGCGGATCGAGCTTGAGAATTGCCGTATCGGTCCGTTCATCACGCCGGTTCGGAACCATCATCGGTTTGAGATCGAGAACAAAGATAAGATCGTGCATGATATCCAGGGTTACACCCTCGAGGATCCGTACACCTTTGCCATGTTCAACAAACCGATGCTGCCGGAGAGCCGCGCGGAGAAGCCCATTCGGATGCGGAAGGGCCATTACATCTTCAGGACGCAGTGCGGGGTGCATGATTTCATGCAGTCGTGGGGGATGGCCGTCGGAAACCCGTACTTTGCCGTGTCGAGGGCGGATGGAACCTACGAGATTCCGGATCTGCCTCCGGGGGAGTACGACGTGATCGCCTGGCATCCGCATATGGCGGTGCAGGCGCAAAGGGTGGTCGTGTCCGAAAACGGGTCGGCGCGGCTGGACTTTCAGTTTGACGCCGCCCAGGTGGACATTCCGCTGCACGACTTACAAACCGCCTACCGGCTCGAAACCGCGTTGGGAGTCCGAACACTTCCCGTTCCTTCCGTTGAACTTCAGACGCCTTAATTCTCACCGACAGGACACACGATTCTCATGTGAAGGGCGTACGGCCGTACGCCCCTACTCCAGATACGTCGGATTGCGTTTGTCCTCGCCCGTGAGGCGCCGGTAGAGCTCATGAAACTGCGCCGTGGTCAGAGCGGGATCGGACAGTCGCTTCAGATCCTCCGGCTGGATCGGGATCTCGGATTTTTCATCAAAGGCGGATGATCCGATCACGATATGGTCCGGGAAGAATCGGTACTCCGGCAGTAGAGATTTAATGTCCCGGTTGTAGGTGATCGCCAGCCGGATCGCCAGGCGGGCGACATCGGCCGGGATGTTCTTCCCGATCGCGATGTTCTCCGGAGGATTCCCGAGCCGGAAGAATTGGGGCCGGATTCGGGTGATTCCCGCCGCTTCAAGTTCTTTCTTGATCGCCTCCAGATCGCCCTTCCGTTCCCTGGCCAGGAAAAGCTCGACCAGAATTTTGCCGTGGGTTTCCGGACCCTCCGACGGCCGCGCGACCGGGGGGGCTGGATTTTCGATTTTCCCCGCCGGTTCGGCGGCCTCGATATTCCTATCCGTGTTTAGAATCGTGTATAATAATATAAGGAAGATGAAGAGCCGCGAATAATTTCTTGCTGTTTTCATTGAGATCCCCAAAGGTTTGACCGGTCCGCATGCGATGCGAACGATAGTATCAGAAACCGATTCGATTGAGAAGGGTGTTTTATGACCCATGCCTGTTCAAGACGTCGCGGCAAAAAGCCCGTCATCGGACTCATCCGACCGACCCTGGCGGTTCTCCTGTTCCTTTTATCATCGCTTGTATCCTCGGAAAACCTTGAGGCCAAAGGGCCGCAGAAAGAACTTCCGATGCTCGTGACCGTAAACGATTTGGCCGAACAGCCCGGAGAATACGACGGCCACCGCGTGGTGGTGACCGGACGGATCCAATCCATGGAGATCCAGAGAGGACGGCGCGGGAGCGAGTATTTAATCCTTGTTCTGGAGGATGACTCGGCTGAATCTTCCGTCAATGTAAAACCGGTCAAGATCTTCAGTCCGACTCTTCCCAAACTGCAGGAAGGCGATCCGGCCCTGGTGCAGGGTGTTTATCACAAAGAAGGCCGGCAGGGTGGGCGGCCGTGGGAGCATTTCGTGGATGCCGAAGTCATCCTGCGGAATTAGTCAGGGCAATAAGGACACCTCGATTCGTCGATTCTGGGCCCGGCCGGAATCGGTCGAGTTGCTTGCGACGGCGCGCGCGGATCCGTAGGCCGCCGCGGTCAGGATTTTTCCCCCGATCTTGCTCTCTTCCTCGAGAAACCGCACAATTGAAACAGCCCGCGTTCCGGTGAATTCCCAGGCCGTGGGGAACTCCTTGGCCATGGAGGGCGCGATCGGCGCGTTGTCGAAATGCCCTCCGACCACGATCTGCCGCCCTTTGACCTTTTTCAAGACCTCGCCGAGTTTGATCAAGACCTCCTCGCCCTCCTTGGTGATCTCGACATCGTCCTGTTCGAACAGTAGGGGCTCGGTCAATGTAAAGGTCAGGCGATCCGGGGACTGTTTCACCAATGCGGATCCGTTTCGAACTTCATCCCGGAAGGCCTTCTGAAACTCGTCCGACAACCCTTTGGCCCAGGCCATGTCCGGCTTCTTGACGATCACGCCCTTTTTCCTCGAGAGGCCGGCCATGTCACGCGACAGACTTTCAACCTGCGCCGCGAGCTCGTCCGCCCGCGTTTTATCCTCCTGGGCCGATTTCAGCAGGCTCTGGTTCTCGCCGGCCAATCGTGCCGCCTCGTCCCTGCTCTTCGCCGCGTCGGTCCGAAGCAGATCCATTTCCTTGCGGAGCTGCTCGTTTTGCTGGCGTTCCCTCTCCAATTGTTGGACCACTGATTGAAAACTCTGCTGGCTGACGCATCCGGAAACGATCAAGGTCAGCGCAAATAGACCGAGAAGCGGTCGAGGCTGTATTTTCATGCGCGGCTCCTTTTATATGTGGGGGCACGTGAAGATATGAATCGGGGATTAAGGATGATGGGATAAGGGGTAAGTTTTGGCCATTCATCCCTACCCCATAATCCCTGTCCCCCATCGAACGCCCCTACTATAATTGAGAAAGATTGAAATGGCAAGGAGTCTGGATTGACATCGAACACGGTGCGTGGTAGCATTACCCCAATTTGCGCCGGGAGGCCCGATGAAAACCCAGTCGAGATCCAGAATCGTATCCGTAACGCGTTTCAGCCGGGGGCTCTTTCTCTTCAGTCTGTCCGCGTTTTTTCTGCTCACGGCCTGCGCCGGCACGGCTCCGATTCGCGAGGCCGAATATCCGATCGATTGCAAAAAGGACCAGCCGATCAAGGATCTCCTGCGGCGCGGGGACGTCCACCGCGCCTTCATGATGCGCGACAAGCCGGCCGACAATACCCCGCCGGAGCAATGGACTCAGGTTCGCGCCATTCACGGAAGCCGGGCCCGGATCTGTTATCAGGTGGTCCTGGATGCAAAGCCGGATCATTCCTATGCCCTTCTCAACATGGGTTTTATCCATCTGGTCGAGTCGACCTTTCCGGACCTGACGCCGGAATCGCGCGAGAAGTCCCTGGTGACCGCGACGACCTACGTCCAGCAATCGCTCGGCGCCCGGAGACTGGACGCCCAGGCGACCTACTACCTCGGCGAGATCGCGGCCCGACGGGGACAATGCGACAAGGCGCTGCGGATCTTCAACGCGCTGCTCAGCAGCCGATGGTCCTACTCTCATGTGTATGCCTGGATGGGTTACTGTGACGACCGGATGAAAAAACCGAAGGAGGCCCGGGAGGCCTACAAAAAAGCCGCGGAGCTGGCCAACCCGATTGATATCGGGGAATGGGCCAAGTCCCGGACGAAGTAGTTGTCGGGAGGCTGCAGAGGATGACGGATTTCCAGCGAAGCGCCGCAAGAAAAGGAGTTCTCTTTTTCATCGTCGGTCTGTGGGTCTGGGGGTGCGGCGGGGAGATGCTCCTTCCGCCGCCGACCGCGCCGTTCCGTCCCCGGGAGGATGTCTCGATCGAGAACTACAAATTCCGCGTGGCCGTCATGGACTTCACGGACCAGACCGGCCAGGCCGGCGATCTGGTCAAGACCATCCCGGATATTCTGACCACGGTCCTGTTCAAATCCGGCCGGCTGGATCTCTACGAGCGGGATCCCCTCCGAGGGCTTCCGGCGCGGGATGCCGGGGAAGTCATCCAGGACCTGATGGAAAAGCGGATGATCGACGGCGTGGTTTCAGGGACCGTGACACGGTTTTCCCGTACCGAAAAGACGATCGTGATGGAACTGCGCCTGTTGAGCCGGAACAAGGCCGTGATGTACGCCGACCAGCATACGTTGAGTTTCAAGGGACGGCGTGAAATGGAGATCACCCGAAACGACGTCGTCTCGCTGGGGGAGGCGGTTTCGAAAGCGGTTCCGCGGGTTCCGGACATGAAGATCGTCAGCAAAAACGCCGGACAGGTCACGTTGAGCGCCGGTTCCAATAAAGGTCTGGTCTCCGGCATGACCGGCTATGTCCAGGCCTATCTGGAAAAAGTGAACGACCCGGAGACGGGTGAGATTCCAAAACCGACGCCGGTGATCGTGGGCGAGGTTGTGATCGATCAGGTCAGCGACGATACGGCGATCGGTCGAATCATTGCGGGAGACGATGTTCTGGTGAACGACCTGATCCGATTCAAGTAAGACCGCAAGACCCTCACGCTTCAAAGCCGACATTCCATTGGATACCTCGATCGGGTTATAAAACCCGGCGGACCCTCCGTGAAAATACCCCGTTCGAGGTATGGACATCGCTTGAAAACTTCGGTATTTTGGTTTAAATATGTCCGATTTCAAACCCTTTTTAATCGCTTGGAATCTCACCAAACGCTGCAACCTCCGCTGTGAACATTGCTATCTCTCGGCCGGGGAGCGCGATGCCGGATCGGCGGACGAGCTGACGACGGAGGAATGCTTCCGCGTCATTGACGGGATGGCTCAAGTGAACCCGGCCTCGATCCTGGTTCTGACCGGCGGAGAGCCCCTCCTTCGAAAAGATCTCGCCTGGATTTCAGGCTACGCCGCCGGCAAGGGCATGATGGTGGTGGTCGGGACGAACGGCACGCTCTTGACGGATGCGAAGATCCGGGAACTCCAAAAGGCCGGGGTGATGGGCGTCTCGATCAGCGTGGATTCGCTCGATCCCGGTCAGCATGACGCCTTTCGGATGCTGCCGGGCGCGCTGGAGGGAGCGCTCCGGGGAATCGACGCCTGCCGCCGGAACGGACTTCCATTCCAGATCCATACGACGGCCGGCCGGATGAATTACGAGGAGATTCCGTTCATCATCGAGTTTGCCTACAACAAGGGGGCCCGCGTCTTCAACCTTTTCTTTTTAGTCTGCACCGGCCGGGGCGAGGCGATGTCCGATATTACGCCGGAGCAGTACGAGA
>JACQHO010000229.1 GCA_016198945.1 Nitrospirota bacterium
GGGAAGCAGGTCGCTCGTGAACTGGATGCGGCGGAAACTGCAGTCGAGGGAGCGGGCCAGACTGTGGGCCAGCGTGGTCTTTCCGATGCCGGGGACGTCCTCGATCAGGAGGTGCCCGCGGGCCAGGAGTGTCGTGATCGTCAGACGGACCACCTCCGGTTTCCCCTTGATCACGAGCTCGATATTTTCCTGGAGGGCCCGTATTTTCTTATCGGCGCTGCTCATGGTGAAAGTGTAGCAGAGGGGGTCTGAATAGTCAACGCAACTGGAGCGGCTTGCCCGGTTATGGTAGAATGCGGTTTATTTTAAATTTCATTGCCGAAATCGAAGACGGTGCGAAACCAACGGCCGGAGAAAAGGCGATGCTCCTCGTCGGACTGACAGGCGGAATCGGAAGCGGGAAGTCGGAGGTGGCGAAGATCTTCAAGCGGCTCGGCGCTCACCTGATCGATGCCGATGAACTGGCCCGCGAGGCGGTTCGGACGGGCTCGCCGACCCTGAAACGGATCGTAGAGGTTTTCGGTCCGGATGTCTTAAATCCGGACGGAACGCTCGACCGGACCAAGCTGGCCCGGTGGGTGTTCGAAGATTCCGAAAAAAGGGAGTTGCTCAATTCAATCGTCCATCCCTTTGTCTTTATGGAGGAAGAACGCCGTCGGAAAGAGATTGTCCAAAAGGATCCGAAGGCGGTCGTTCTGTTCGATGCCGCGTTGCTGATCGAGACCGGATCGGATCAGCTGATGGACAAGGTGATTCTGGTCACGATCAACCGACGGAAACAGATCAGCCGGATCATGAAGCGGGACGAAATGACCCGGGAAGAGGCCGTCCGGCGCATCGAGGCACAGATGCCGCAGGCCAAAAAGAAGGGGAAGGCCGACTATATGATTGACGGGGGCCAGCCCCTGACGGCCATTGAGGATCAGGTCCGCAAGATCTACGAAGAACTCGCCGAAATGGCTTAAGGCCGGGATTGACTTTTCGACGATCCTCCAAGTAGAATGGGGCTCATGCCGTCCTCCAGCGTCACCAAAGCCGTCATCCCGGCCGCCGGGTTGGGAACCCGGTTTCTTCCGGCGACGAAAGCCTCTCCCAAGGAGATGCTTCCGCTGGTGGATAAGCCCCTCATCCAGTACGTCGTGGAAGAGGCCGTGGCGTCCGGTATCCGCGAGATCATCATCATTACCGGCCGGGGAAAGCGGGCGATCGAAGACCATTTCGACGTTTCCTTCGAGCTGGAGGAAAACCTGCGCGAAAACGGGAAAAAAGGCCTCTTAAAAGAAATCCAGGAGATCACGGAGCTGGCCGAATTCTGTTATGTGCGTCAGCGCCATGCGCGCGGCCTCGGCCATGCCGTTTTATGCGCCAGGCATTTGATCGGGAATGAGCCCTTCGCGGTGCTGTTGGGGGACGATATCCTGGATGCACAGGTTCCGGCCCTCCGGCAGATGATCCAGATCTATGAGCGATTGCGGTGCCCGGTCGTGGGGATTCAGCCCGTGCCGAAATCAGAGGTCCATCAGTACGGGGTGATCAAAGCCGCGCCGGTTGAGCCGGACCTGTACCGCATCGAGGACCTGGTCGAAAAGCCGGTTTCCCAGAAGGCCCCGTCGAATCTGGCCGTCATCGGCCGGTATATCCTTACTCCAGATATTTTCGAGGCCTTGGAGAAGACGCCGCCCGGCAAGAACGGGGAGATCCAGTTGACCGATGCGCTCCGAATCCTGGCCCATCAACGGGCGATGTACGGAAAACAGCTTCAGGGCACGCGGTATGATGCCGGGGATAAACTGGGTTTCTTGAAGGCCACGGTGGAGTTCGGACTCAAACGCCCCGATCTGGGCGAGCCGTTTCAGCAGTATCTCAAGAGCTTAAAGTTGTAGGCCGCCGGGAGACCTTGTCCCATGTCGAAAGAGCGGTTCTTTCATTTGAGGATGATCAATAATCCTCTGGGGGCGTTCGAGGAATCCCGTCGTTCGGACGAGGAGGCGATGAAGGGAGGGGCCGCCGAGACCGAGACGCCGCTCGTGGACATCTATGAGCAAGGGGAGGCCGTCGTGATCGAGGCCGATCTGCCGGGGATCGAACCGGCCCAGATGGCCGTGCGCCTCATGGACGATCAGGTGACGATTGAAGGGCGGCGGGGCCAGCGGGGTGAAGGTCAGGAGGCCGGAAACTATTTGCGCATGGAACGGTGCTTTGAGGATTTTCGCCGGGTCATCCGTCTTCCCTTTGCGGTCGATCCGCAGAAGGCCGAGGCTTCCTACCGTCAAGGGGTGCTGATTCTCCGGTTTCCAAAAATCGAAGACCGGCGAAAGCGGGCGATTAAAATCGAGATTAAATAAGGGGGTTATTCAACGTGGCAGAACAGGACAAAGACAAAGAAAGCTCGCAGCAGCCGATCGAGATTCCGGAGGCTCTCCCGCTGCTTCCGGTGCGGGATATCGTGGTCTTTCCCTACATGGTCCTGCCGTTGTTCGTCGGTCGCGAGATGTCGATCCGCGCAATCAACGAGGCGCTGGCCGGAAACCGCATGATCCTGATGTCGGCCCAAAAGGTGCTGGACGTCGAAAACCCGGAGCCGAAGGACATCCACACCATCGGAACGGTCGGAATGATCATGCGGATGCTGAAGCTGCCGGACGGCCGGATCAAGATTCTGGTGCAGGGGTTGTCCCGCGCCCGCACGCTCAACTTCATCCATACGGAGCCGTATTATCAGGTCCGCATCCAGAAGATCGCGGAGCCCAAGGTCGTGGAGCGGTCGCTGGAGATGGAAGCGCTGATCCGCACGGTGAAGGAGCAGCTCGAGAAGATCAGCAGCTTCGGCAAACTGGTTCTGCCGGAGGTCCTGGCCGTGATAGAAAATCTGGACGATCCCGGCCGTTTGAGCGACATGATCGTCTCGAATCTGGGCCTCCGGGTGGAGGAGGCCCAGGAAACTCTGGAGATCTTGGATCCCTCCGAGCGTCTCAAAAAAGTCAGCGAGATCCTGGCCAAGGAGCTGGGCGTTTTGAACATGCAGCAGAAGATCCAGGCCGAGGCCAAGGGCGAGATGGACAAGACCCAGCGGGAATATTTCCTGCGGGAGCAGCTCAAGGCGATCCAGAAGGA
>JACQHO010000225.1 GCA_016198945.1 Nitrospirota bacterium
ATATTCCCTTTAGGGAAAATCACCCTATTAGCCATTTCATAATAACGCAAATTACGGAAAATACCCTAAAATTGAGAATCGTAAATGGTATAAAAATCCCGCGCCCACTACGACAGGAGCTTGTGAACCCCGCCAGGTCCGGAAGGAAGCAACGGTAAGCAAATACTTCTGGGTGCCGCAGGTCGCCTGGCCTTTTTTACTTTTATCTGTACTGGAAGTCGACTCCTATGGACTACCAAGTCTCGGCGCGCAAATGGCGCCCTCAAACGTTTGAAGAGGTCGTGGGCCAGGCCCATGTAGCCCGCACGCTGACCAATGCGATCCGCCAGGGCCGCATCGCGCATGCCTATCTCTTTTCCGGGATGCGCGGAGTGGGCAAGACCACGATGGCCCGAATCCTGGCCAAAGCTCTCAACTGCGCATCGGCATCAAGCGGACCGACGGTGGCTCCCTGCCAGTCCTGTCCTTCCTGTCTTGCGATTACGTCCGGCCAGTCTCCGGACGTTTCCGAGATCGACGGCGCCTCCAACCGCGGCATCGACGAAGTGCGCGAACTCCGGGAGGTCGTCAAATATGCCCCGATGGCCGGGAAGTACCGGGTCTATATTATTGATGAAGTCCATATGTTGACGAAGGAGGCCTTCAACGCCCTTCTGAAAACCCTCGAAGAACCGCCGGCACATGTGGTTTTTATTTTTGCCACGACCGAGGACCACAAGATCCCGTCCACGATTCTTTCGCGATGCCAGCATTTTCATTTCAAGCGCATCACGCGCCAGGAAATCATCGCCCAACTGGAGCGCATCATCCGTGAAGAAGGCATCCGCATCACCGGTCCGGGATTGGGACTGATCGCGAAGGCTGCCGATGGAAGTCTGCGGGACGCGCTGAGCTTTTTGGATCAGGTCGTGGCCTACAGCGGAAAAGAAGTAAACGATCCGGATCTCCAGGTCATCCTGGGCGCGTCCGGCCGTGAGGTGCTTATTTCGATGGCCAGGGCGATTCTCGAACGCAAAACCTCCGAGGCCCTGCGGCTCGTGAAGGATCTGGCCGATCATGGGCTGGACTACCGGCAGTTTACATCGGAACTTTTGGAATATCTCCGGCATCTTGTCATCGCCCGGTCATCCACGGCGCCGGAGGATCTGATTGATCTTTCGTCCGAAGAGATCGATGAAATCCGGCGTCTTTCATCTCTGGCGGGTGTCGAGGAGCTGCAACGGTTATTCGGGATTTTCTCGCTGGCCCTGGAGTCGTTCCACGGAACGGTTCATCCGGGTTTTGTTTTGGAGATGGCTGTGATCCGCGCTACCCAGATCGAGCCGCTGGAGTCGTTTGAAAAACTGTTGGAACGGCTTCGTGATCTTGAACAGTCGATGGAGGAAGGCGGTCCCAAGACGCCGGTCTCCAGACCGCCCACGGCCGGGCCGGCGGAACAAAAAGCCTCCGCTTTGAATGTCCGGATAAACCCGGAGGCCGGGACGAAATCGGCCCTCGCCATTCCACCGACTCGATCGATGCCATCGGTTGTGAAGATCGACGAGGCCGGGTCCGGAGAGGCCTCCGGAACTCGTTTGCCCATCGAGCAGTGGGACCGGGTGGTGAAGCGGCTGCTTCAAGACAAGCCGAACCTGGGTTCGTATTTGGGAAAAGCGGTCGTCAAGGAATGGGTTGCGGGCGATGCAAAGGACCTTCTGGTGATCGGTTTTGATGAGGGTTCGGCCGTGTTTGCCGAGTTCGTTCAGAAGGATGAAAATCGGCCGGTCATCGAATCGGCGCTTCGGGATGTTTTTCAACACCCCGTCGAGTTCAAAGTCGTGCGTCTGGAGCGCTCGGCCCATGAACACCAGCAGATCAAACTCAAAAAAGATCAACAGGAACAGCAGCACCGCAAACGAGTTCAGCAGGAAACCTTATCGCATCCGCTGGTCAAGGAGGCCTTGAATATTCTGGGCGGGGAGGTCATTGATATAAAGGAATCTTAGCAGGCTGTTGAAAAAGTCCGTCTGCGGCGTTCTCGGCCCCGCCGGAATCCTCACGTACCTGCCCCGTACGCTCCGGTTCCGTCGAGGCCTGCGGCCTTGCATCCGGAGCTTTTTGAACAGCCTGCGCATCGAGCGAGTTTTTCAACACCCTGTTAGGGAATACAACGAGGGAGTTCATGACGAAATTCGGCGATATGATGAGACAGGCCCAGGCTCTTCAGGAAAAGCTGGCGCGACTTCAGGAAGAGGCCGGGAAGAAGACGGTCGAGGCCTCGGCCGGGGGCGGGATGGTCACCGTCGTGGCGAACGGAAAGCAGGAGATCGTTTCGATCAAGATCGATCCGGAGGTGGTGAATCCCCAGGAGGTCGAGATGCTTCAAGACCTGATTCTGGCCGCCGTCAATGAGGCCCGTCGCAAGGCGCAGGAAGTGATGGCCGAGCAGATGAAGGCGCTGACGGGCGGGATCCAGATTCCGGGCCTGTTTCCTTAACAGGCTGCTGAAAAAGTCCATCTGCTTCGTTCTCGGTCCCTCGGAGTCCTCACGTACCTACTAAAGTACGCTCCGGGCTCCTCGGTCCCTGCGGCCTTGCATCTGGAGCTTTTTGAGCAGCCTGAAGAGACGCAGAGTTTTTCAGCGATCCGCTAATTTCCCAACTGGATCTCCATGATGGAGGAACGGTCACAAGGCATACTCGATCGTTTGATCGATGAGCTGAAAAAGCTGCCGGGCATCGGCCGGAAGACGGCGCAGCGGCTGGCTTTTTTTCTGCTCAAGATGTCCACGGAAGAAGCCCGGGGATTGGCACAGGCCATTTTGGATGTGAAGGAGCGGCTTCGATTCTGCCGGTGGTGCAACAACGTTTCCGAGGACGAGGTCTGCCGTTTCTGCGCCGATCCGAGAAGAGACCGGACCCGGATCCTGGTCGTCGAAGAACCCAGCACCCTGTTCGCCGTCGAACGAACGGGCGAATACAAAGGGTTATACCATGTCCTCCTCGGAGCGCTGGCACCCCTCGACGGCCGGGGCCCCGCCGACATCAAGGCACAATCTCTGATCGATCGGCTTAAGCTGGGCGAGACGAAAGAGGTGATTATCGCGACCAACCCGACAATCGAGGGTGAAGCGACCGCAATCTATCTGACCCGCCTCATCAAGCCGACTGGCGTGAAGGTGACGAGAATCGCGTACGGAATTCCGGTCGGCGTGGATCTGGAATATGCCGACGAAGTGACACTGATCAAATCGCTCGAAGGCCGCCGCGAGTTGACCTAAACCCTGCCATTCCATTCAAAATCTCCCCGTAAAAAAACCGCTTGACGAACGTAATTACCGCGTGTTACGGTGTTACATACAATTAGTAACTTTTGGCGATTCGCATGCAATTCAAGACATTTGGAGAATGGCTCCGGCATCAGAGGCTTCAGAAGGAGATAAGCCCGTTCAAGATGGCCGAGGCGCTGGGTTATAAGCGTGTTTCGGCCATTTATAACTTTGAATATGGAATCGCCCCTCTGCCGATCACGAAGTGGCCGGCCATGGCATCCGTTCTTCAACTTTCAATGGAAGAGTTTTTGAGGGTCATGGAACAGTTCTCACCGGAGAAAGTGAGCGAATTCGAACTGATTCGCGGGACGGCGATTCCGGTTGACGGCGCCTTGTACGGAAAAACCTCGGGCGGTGATGAAGAACAGTTGACCGTCATTGCGCCGACCTCCGTGCGGGCAGGGGATGATGATCTGAGGGCCTATCAATTGGAAGATGCCGAAGCTGTGCTGGTGACGCCGGAAACGGGGGAAAACTCCCTCCTTCAAGCGCTGGATCAGCTCCGTCGCCAGCGGGAAGCGAGGCTGGGGTTGTTGCAACTGACCAGGGACGTTCCATTTCCATCGGCCGCCGTCGTGTCGGTCTTAAAAGAAGTCAAGACGGTCTGCGTGTTGGACCATGAAGATGAACGGGAATTACCGGGATCATTGGCCGACCGTTTGAAAGCGGCCTTTCTGGATGCGCTGACCGGCGCGGAAGGATATCCCGATATTCATCGGGTGCCGAAGATATTTTCGGTCATTGTATCGCCGTCCCCGGATGAATGGACGGCCCATGCCATCGAGGAAATTGTCCGCCATTTTCAGAAAAACGGCCGCCAGCGGCATCTGAGCGTAACAATGGAAAGATCTGTTTCATTTCCGATAAAAAGACGTTGACAAAGGGAGTATAAGGCAGTTATAAAAGTAGAACACACGCGGAAAGGACGATTCATGGAGAAGGAAAAGTATAAGGTTGTCACGGGTCCCGAGGCTTATTTCACGCCGGCCGCCGCACGGATGGGAATCGTGCTCCCGGAGCCGGGAGAGGCCCACATCGAGGGGACCATCGTTCCGGAAGAAGAGGCGATGGAATTTGCGGCCCGCAAGTTGATCGAGGCGAAGAACCCGACGATCCATCCCGGTCCGCTCGTGCTCTGGAACTGGAATGAAAAGGCGGCCAAAAAGGCCAAGGCGATCAAGATCCTGGCCGACGCGATTCCGGCGCGACTGATCCCGATGGCCGATTACCGGCCGAAGTATCCCAAGATCAATCCCGAAGTCGAAATCAATCCCAACCACCCCAACCTCACGATCTGGCATAATAAAGAGGATGTCTGTCTGTTTGTGGGTGTCCATTGTCATATGGCCAACCTTTCTCTTAAAATTATCCGGGGCGGGACCAACTGCTTTACGATTGCGATGTGCGCACAGGCTGGTCATGAAGACGCCATGCTCTCGTTTCGTGATGCCACGGCCGAGAAAATCTTGAGATTGGCGGAATGGGTCAGCAAGTTAAAAGGGACTCCGTTTGTCCGATCGACCGAACAGGGATCGGGGGATGGGGCCGGAC
>JACQHO010000234.1 GCA_016198945.1 Nitrospirota bacterium
ACCGTGAAGAACGAGATTCCGGTCTCAACCCCGCCGATGGAAAGCGCCCAGTCTGTTGCAAATTCATCGGCGAGTCAGAGTTCCACGGCGGATCTTTCAAAGAAGGAAACGCCATCGGTCCAGCCGAAGACCGACCGCCCGATACAGAAGCCGGCGGCCGACGGGAAACCGTCTGAAAAGAAATCGTCCGAGAAAAAGACGGAGGTCGCGTCTGTAAAACAGGACACGAAGCCTTCCCGCCCGTCCGAGGCTCCGAGCTCCCCTGCGCCTTCACCGGTGGAGCCGAAGACCGAGCCTCAAAGGGAGGCCGCTGTCGTCCCGCCAGGGGTTGAAACGCAGCCGCTCCGGCCCGATCAGATTGAACGGGAACGTATATTGGCCATTGTCAAACGCCAGGAGGAGGCGTTTGAATCCAAGAACGTTGAACTTTTCATGGCTGATCTGGCCAAGGCGGACAATGAACAACGGAAAGAGATCAACAAGGTTTTTGAGGAATACGCCCGGATTGATGTGTCGTTTGAGGTTCAAGAACTGAATCTCGGCAGCGACAGCGCGACATTGAAAATGATCCAGAGTACGCGGTTGGTCTTCAAGCGCGCGCGGCCGGATCAGAAGACGAAGACAAAGGTTCTGTGGGAGCTGGGCAAGGTGGAAAATAACTGGAAGATCCGCGACACGAAGGTGTTGGAAAAACTGCCGTAGGGCGTGCTTATTCCGTCTGAACGTTTTTGATCCGATATTTGATCCTTCCCTCCATCCATTGTTCCGGGCAGTTTTGTGTGTCCTGAATAAAGTTCCCGATCTCATTCGGTTTGACGGCCCGAAGCTCGCCTTTGGCGTTTCCGGGCACGATGACGCGGAGCGGCAGCGTCATCTCTTCCCTGGACAGAACCTTCCCCTTTGCGTCCAGCATCTCCAGTTGAAGGGTGAAACTTTTGATGGGCCGGCCGCCGGTGTTTTTGATCTCGCCGAACAGTTCGCAGACGACGGCATTTCGCTGGAAATCCTGATACCGATGCGCATGAACCGCCAGGGGAGTGATGGGCGGACGTTCCTTTTCCGCCGCCTTCGCCGGTTCGGCCGGCCGATTCGATAACGCGATGATGGCCAGTATGACGGCAGCCGCAAGACCGATGCGCATTTAATTTTCACTCCCGATTATCAGAGGATCTCCTTGAAGCCGGCTCGCAGATATGGTATTCTTCGATGCGACTTTTTTCCAACGGTGATTTTAGAGTAGTCTACGCAGAATGTCCGTGAAATTCAAGCCCGTTTTAATAAATCAGGGATGAAACGTGGTGGAAGCTAATCGTTACGTCCTAAGGCGGCCTTCTGATCTTTCGGTTTCGCCCCGCTATACCATTGACTACGAAAAAGAGCTGAACCCGGCCCAGTATGCGGCTGTGACCGCGCTGGACGGTCCCGTACTGGTGATCGCGGGGGCCGGCAGCGGCAAGACCCGCACACTGGTTTATCGCGTGGCGCGGTATATCGAGTCCGGCCTGCCGCCTGAAAACCTTCTCCTTCTGACCTTCACCCGCAAGGCGGCACAGGAAATGCTCAGCCGCGCCGGACTTCTTCTCGGGACGGTCTGCGATCGCGTCGCCGGCGGCACGTTTCATTCCTTTTCAAACATGATCCTCCGACGGCGGGGAACGGCGATCGGACTCGATCCGGCCTTTACCATACTGGACCGTCCGGACGGCGAGGATGCGATCCATCTCCTCCGGAACGCCCGCGGACTGGGGGAACGGGAAAAGCGCTTTCCACGAAAAAACACCCTTTCCGACATGTTCAGCGCCTCGGTGAATAAAGCGACCGCGCTGGAGGAGATCGTCCTCACGGACTATCCTCACTTTTCGGACCATCTCGGCGAAATACTGGAATTGGAGAAGGCCTATGCCGATTACAAGCGGCAGCGATCGCTTCTCGATTACGATGATCTGCTCTTAAAACTTCAGGAGCTTCTCGAAACCCAACGGGAGGTTCGCGGGCAGCTCTCCGAAACCTATCGGGCCATCATGGTGGACGAATACCAGGACACCAACAAGATTCAGGCCCGCGTGGTCCGGCTCCTTTGCGCGAATCATGAGAATGTCATGGTGGTCGGCGACGACGCACAGAGCATCTATTCTTTTCGCGGGGCGCACTTCAAGAACATCATGGATTTTCCAAAGGAGTTTCCAAAAGCGCGCATCTTCAAGCTCGAAGAGAACTACCGGAGCACGCAGCCGATTCTCAATCTGACGAACGAGATCATCAACCAGGCGCGTGAAAAATATCCCAAGCATCTTTTCACGCATCAAAAGGAGGGCCGTCCGCCGGTGGTGGTCCAGGCCGAGAATGAGAACTGGCAGTCGCGGTTCGTCTGCCAAAAAGTTCTGGAGCTGCGGGAAGAGGGCGTTCCGCTTGAGACGATTGCGGTTCTATTCCGGTCGAGCCACCATTCGTTCGATCTTGAGATCGAGCTGATCAAGCACGGGCTGCCGTTTGTGAAACGTGGCGGTTTCAAATTCATCGAAACGACCCATGTGAAGGATGTGCTGGCCCATCTCCGCGTGCTTCAGAATCCGCGCGATGCCGTGAGCTGGAACCGGTTGCTGCTTCTGATCGACGGGGTTGGGCCGAAAAAGAGCCAGTCCATCATTGCGGCGATGGCAAAGGAGACGGACATGTCTGCTGCCGGTTCGCAGAATGCAGGTTGGCTGAAGGCATTGAAGGTTCAATCGGAGCAGAAAGCGGGCGGGTCGCCCTTAAAAGAGGTGACACGATTGTTCGACGACCTGTTGGCCGCTCCCCAACTTCCTTCCGAGCAATTAAACCGGATCTATAGTTACTACACGCCCCACCTGTCGCAGCGGTTTGACGACTATCCCAAGCGGATCAAGGATCTGGAGCATCTGTATGCGATTACAGAACGTTATATGAAGCTGGATGAATTCCTAAGTGATATCACCCTTGAACCTCCGAGCGAGGCGGTTTCTGAAATCGAGCCGACCGGTCGCGAGGACGAAAAGCTCATCTTGTCCACCATCCATTCCGCGAAGGGGCTGGAGTGGCACACCGTCTTTATCATCTGGGCTCTGGATGGAAAATTCCCGTCCATGTATTCGTTCGACAGCGACGAGGAGCTCGAAGAGGAGCGGCGGTTGATGTACGTTGCGGCGACGCGCGCCCAAAAAGGTCTTTATATCACCTATCCGGTGAATGTTTATGACAAGGTGCTGGGGACGGTTCTATCCAGGCAGTCCCGGTTTCTGGACGGCCTGCCTCGTTCGTTATACAATACCTGGTCGCTTGTTGAAGAAGACATGTAATATCAAATAGTTGCGGGATTGACAAAGAGAAGGGAGGTGGTAGAATTTTAATGAAAGGTGTAAACCAAGATGAAGAAACGGGTTCAGCTCATAGCGCTCATCCCGGCCCTCCTGAGTCTTTCTGCAACGGAGGGGTCTGCGTTTGATGGGACGATCAATTCGACCGTGTACCATTCCTCGCAAGTCCAAATTGTCGAGGAAAACAACAACGCCTTTCTGATGACATTCTCAGGAAAATATGATCTGGCCTTCCGGAAAACCCTGAACGATAACCATCCGTTTTTTTCCCTATACTATCGTGACCTTTCCACGAACGCGCCGTCCGTCTATCTGATGACGGAGGCTGAACGGAATGCGGAGGCCCGCCTCGTCGCACGCCAGGCCCTCTACGCGGCCCTGCGGGAGACGGTCAACGATGTCAATTTGCTTTACACGATCAAGGAATACGGCCGGGCCATGACCTCGGCCAATATGAAGGTGAAGGACGGCCATATGAACTTTGAGGGACCATCCGTCAACCGCGCGGGCAATCATGACGACCCCTCGCCTCAGGAGACGCTCCGCAGCAGCCTAATGGTGATCAATAACGCCGATTTTGGACTGAGCTTTCGGACGACCTTCGGATCGGTTCAGTCCCATATGACCTATTTCCTTGCAGGTCATGATATTTTGGGCGCCAGCCTTCAGAAAAACCTCTCCAGGAAATCCAGCCTGATTCTGGAATATCGCGCGGCGACGGATGAGAAC
>JACQHO010000227.1 GCA_016198945.1 Nitrospirota bacterium
TCGCTCCGGTGGACGCCGTCCGGGTGATCTTGCGGACGTATTCCTGGAACATGTCCCATATCCAGCCGTGGTAAGGTTCGTGCTGCGGGGTGGTCATCTCCGTCTCTCTCCGGGTGTCATGTTGTCAGCCGCCGATAGATGCGGGGCAGCTTGTCCGGAAGCGTGGAGACCCGGTCGATGATCGTATGGCCGACCTCGCCGTACATCTCGGTGACGTACCGACTGGCCTCCTTGTCGATGGTGATGCAGTAGGGATGAATGCCGCGCATCCGGGCCTCTTTCAGCGCCATCTTGGTGTCCTGGAGCGAATGGTCGCCTGTGTAACCCGTGTCGAGGGGTTTCCCATCACTCAATAAAATGAGCAGTCGGGTTTTGGCAGGCTGCTGTTCCAGTTTGGCCGACGCATGGCGGATGGCGGTTCCATCGCGGTTCTGGTTTAACGACCGCATCGCGCCGATCCGTTCATGCGTAGTGGCGTTCAAGGCATCCGAAAAATCCTTGATGATGTAGAAATCCACGCGGTCTTTGGAATCCCCGGAAAAGCCGTAGATGGCAAACGGGTCGCCCACGGCCTGGAGAGCTTCCGACATCAGGATCAGGGCTTCCTGTTCCAGTTCAATCACGCGTTTTTGGGCCGATGGAATCTGTCGGCTGGTCGAACCGCTCATGTCGATCAAAAACGCAACCGCCACGTCCCGAAGGCGTTTTTCTTTTTTGATATAGAGGGTGTCCAGAGGCACCTGGCCGCACCGGAGCTCGGTGCGGGCCTCAATGACGGCGTTGAGGTCCAGGTCTTCACCGCAGGTCTGGCGCTTCACTTTTCGAAAGGCCTCCGGCCTCAGACTCTGGAAGTGGCGTCGGAGCAAACGAAGGACGGGGCCGTACGAAGTCAGGGTCTGCCGGACGATCAAACCGGACTCGGGCCGTATGCGGTGCTCATAGAGGCGGCACCACTGGGGTCGGTATTCCTGCGCCCCTTCGTCCCACTCGTCGTACAGGAAGGCCGGGTGTTCGGATGCCCGATGGTCTATCGGACGTGTCGGGGCGACCTTCGATCCTTGATTGGGAACCTTTTCCATCGGCGCCGTTTCCGTTTGACCGTCCTGAAGCGTTTTATCGCGGGCCTCCGGTCGGGGGGCTGATGCAGGCGGCGGAGCGTCCAGTCGGGATGGGTCGATCGGAACCGTTTTATCTCCCTGACGGGACTGAGTCCAGTCCGGATGCATCGCGCCGCGGTAGGACAGTGTGGACGGAAACGAGGCGGCCCCTCGTTGATCGGAAGACGCGGTCGGTTCGGGAGAGTTGTCCGGAGCGGCTTTCTTCATGCCGAGCGGATCCGCCTCGCCCCGCACGGTCGGGAAACGGCGGAGCTGTTCCTCCAAAAACCGGTAAAGTCGGGCCAGAACACGAAGCGAATCGGTGGACGTGGCGGACGACTTTTTCAGTTCCAGCAACAGATCATAGGCGCCCGAAACGGTCTCGGCCAGCTCCAGCGGGACCTCCGTGGTGTCCGTGATCGAGAGTTGGAGCAAGGCTTCATGGACGGCGACCCGCGGGGGGAGACCCTCGAGCGGGGGCCGGGATTGAAGATCGAAAGCCACGATCTGATCCATCTCCCGGCGAACGCCGGGATAGTCGTTCCGAAGGCGAAAATCGATCCGGGCGTCCTCCAAAAGGGCCCAGAGCGCTCTGGCCCGGGACGGATCCGGAAAGAGACGGAAATAGTCCGCGGCCGTTTGAACGGATGATCCCGACGAAGGCGCTTGCTCATGCCCGTCCCCCGCCTGCCGGACGGACAGGGGCCGCGAGGCGTATTCGGCTCCCACCGCCTCGACGACATCCCTCATGGCTTCGATATCCGGCTCGTAAGTTCCGAATTCGAGGTGGCCCGCCTCGTGCAGCGTCGTCATTTTGTACAGCCGGAAATTATCGTCGTCGTTTGGGAAGAGCCGGATCCGGTCCGGCAGATAAATCGTCCGTCCGTCGGTCGTGGGGGAGTCGCCGATCGTCTCGCGCAGTTTTTCCGGCAGGTCCGCGGTCGGTTTGATCGTGACGGATCGCCCGGACAGGCCTTCGGCATATAACGTGAGCGTCCGGCCGATCGTCTTGAGAGAGATTCCACCGATCAGCCGCTCGGTTGTGTCCTGTCCCGTTTTGGATCGGCCGCTGAAATAGGCCCTGGCCCGTTCGGGATTCCGGGCCAGCAATGAAAGGCCGGCATCGACCCATGCCGTAAAATCGGCCGTGTTGTGCTCAAGCGCCCGGAACATCTTTGAGCCCTGCCGCAGATAGTCCAAAACGACGGAGGACTCCAACCCCGCCGCCTCGGCCAGCCGTCGGCCCTGGGATAAGATCAACCGGCGGTGGGACGGGGAATCAAATTCGCGCAGAATCACCGGACAGGCGCGGAGATAGTCCATCCCGATGGAAGCCGATCGCCCGGCCAGGATCATTCCCAGATCCAGAAACGGCCGTCGCAGGTCGGCCGGTTCAAGCTCCGAAAGCGTATCGGCGCTGAGCCTGAAATATTCGATGACTTTCAGGTAATCGGGTTTTCCGAGCGCGTTCGGCTCGAGGAGACGACGGCCCAGTTGAACCCAGACGGGGAGGTCGGCGACCGGAATCCGGCGCAGGACTTCCGGGCTGATCCGGAAATACTCGACCGCCAGCACCCTGTCTTCCTCCGCCAGCCGCAATCCGGCTTCCATCCAAACGGTCAGTTCGGCCTTCCCGATTCCGACGGGCAGTTGAGTGCCGGCCCGGATAAAGTCCATCACGACGCTGTGATGTCCGTCGCTCAATTCCAGGCCGAGCGTCAGGAGCGCCTGCCGTCTTTCGGGATCGGCCGCGGCCAGTAGATCGGGGCTGTCCGAAAAATATTTTTGTGCCGTCGTGGACGATTGGATCGCCATGGCCGTTCCCAGATCCAGCCAGGAAAAGGCATGGGCCGGCGCCGGGGTTTGCAGTACGCGGGCGACTGCCCGAACTCCGACGACGGCCGCCTTGGGAGCGGTCGAGATTAATTCTTCCAGCAGTTCGAGCAGCGTGCTTCGGTCGGACGGGGGAAGGGATGCGATTCTCTCGAAGAGCGTCTGTTGCGAAGCGGCGTCCAGTTCGCGCGCGCAAAACTCGGTGAGAAAAGACGGGAGGGACGGTGGTTGGATCGGGTCCGGCATGACCGGTCAGGGAAAGATGCTGTTGACGATTTCCGAGATGCTCCGGTGCATGTCGGGATCATCCGTAATGGGCTGAATGACGGCCGCTTCACAGGCGCTCCGAGGATCGATTCCCTTCTGCATCAATTCACCGGCATACACCAGAAGCCGCGTGCTGACGCCCTCCTCCAGCCCGTGGTTTTTCAGATTCCGGACCTTTTCACCCAGCTTGACGAGGCTCCGGGCTCCGGCTTCGTCCAGTCCGGTCTCGCGCTGAAGAATGCGGACCTCCAGTTCCCTCGGAGGATAATCGAATTCGATCGCCATGAACCGTTGTTTGGTGCTCTGCTTGAGCTCCTTGAGGACGCTCTGATAGCCGGGGTTGTATGAGATCACCAGCATGAATTCATCCACCGCCTCGATCACCTGACCTTTTTTTTCGATCGGAAGAATCCGCCGGTCGTCCGTGAGCGGATGGATGACGACGGTGGTGTCCTTCCGGGCTTCGACCACCTCGTCCAGATAACAGATCGCGCCGTGCTTCACCGCGAGGGTCAGCGGGCCGTCGGCCCAGACCGTCTCGTCGCCCCGGAGCAAATACCGGCCGACGATGTCCGACGCGGTCAGGTCTTCATGGCAGGCGATCGTCACCAGCGGGCGCTTGAGTTGGTAGGCCATGTGCTGGACGAAACGGGTCTTTCCGCATCCCGTCGGCCCTTTCAGCATGACCGGGATCCGATTCAAATAGGCGGTGCGGAACAGCTCCGCCTCGTTTCGGACCGGCATATAGAAGGGTTCCTGAGCGATCCGGTATTGATCCATCTCAAGTTCCAGGCCTTTGAGTCGCTCGGTCGTCATGAGCTGGATTTGATCCGATGGGTGAGTACAAAGACGATGACCATGACAATCGTTCCATAGAACAGGATCTGTTTGTACCAGTAGCTGACCAGAGGATCCACCTGGTAGACTTTGAACACAACGCCGGCCACGATCACAAGACCGATCACGCCCCATTTATGCCAGGTTTCGACACTGCTGTGGACAAACAGGATGATGCCGAAGA
>JACQHO010000228.1 GCA_016198945.1 Nitrospirota bacterium
AGTCCGGGCGATGGGGATTACGCTTCCGATCCTCCCGGGGCTGATGCCGGTCACCAATTACGGCCAACTGCAGAAATTTGCGGCGATGTGCGGCGCGCGCATTCCGGCCGAGATCATCCAGGCACTGGAATCCAGGCAGACCGACGCGGAGCATGTCATCCAGTACGGGATTGACTGGACGCACCGCCAGGCACGCGACTTGTTGGACAAGGGCGCGCCGGGGATTCATTTTTATACGCTCAACAAGTCCCGCTCGACCGAGGTAATTCTGACGCGGTTAATTGGACGATAAAATTTTTGTAGGGGCGTACGGCCGTACGCCCCTACTACCGACAGAATTTGTTTTATGCTATACTGATTCCAATTTTTCCAGGGGGCTACTCACCCCCGAGTCTCTCGATAAGCGAGAGGCGGCTCACCGGTCCGGGAGCGGCGGCCGGTTCGGTGGGGCGGGCGGACCTGGGTCCGGCCCGGCGCAATGAGGCGCCGATGGAAGGAGGTGGTCCAGTGGGAAGCAGTATTAACCCTACGGCGAGTGAGGTGGCCGCGTCCTAGCGCGGAACATTCAGGTGACGGCTGGGAGGCATTCCCAGGGCCACCAAACCCGGAAGCGCGGACGTCGTAGCCGCCTTAGGATGAAGAATCCGCTTCCGGGTTTTCTTTTTTTAACATCCGTCCCGGTTGTATTCCAAAACGTATTGCAACCTTCTCTCTTTTATGCTATTTTTGCGGTGCATGCTCGATGGAGAATTTATGAACCCACGCATCGTATCCGACCCGCAAATTTGTGGGGGCGAACCCTGCATTAAGGGAACGCGTATTCCCGTCCATATCGTGCTCAGCCACCTCGCCGCCGGCGAAGACTATAAAACAGTCCTAAAACAGTTCCCGCGGCTGACTCAGGAAGATATCCTCGCCTGCCTTGAATTCGCTGCCTACCTGGCCACCGAGAAGGTGGCGTCTGGGTGAAGTTCGTCGTTGACGAAAACGTCAGTTACGGTCTCGTCGAGGTCTTAAGAAAAACCGGTCACAACGTCACGGCCATCGGCGAAACTCCGACCGGCGGCATGGACGACCTGCAGGTCTTCAACATCGTCGTTGGAAACGAGGCCGTCTTAATCACGAGAGATTATCATTTCACCAATGCCGTTCGGTTTCCCCATAACCGGACTGCCGGCATCATTTTCATCCGGCGCGGCAATCTCACTTCAGAGGAAGAGATCGGGCTGGTTCGAGACTTCCTGTCGCACCATTCGCCGGAAGACTACGCGGGCAGGCTTGTGACCCTTTACAAGAACAGCGTGAAGATTCGTTAAATTATTGCGGGATACCGGGCCTCAACACCCCAACCCGCGCCGCCGCGGATTCTCGGTCGGCTCTAACGTCCGGCATCAGCCGCGTGCGGCTTCTTGCGCGTCGGCTGCATGCCGCTGTTAGGCGTCGTCCGCTTCATCGGCGCCTTGCCGCAATGGCGAGTGCTCCGACAGCACGCGCTCGGTGTCGGGCTTCGGCATGCGCGAGAAGAAGTCGTTGCCACGCCGCACGAAGCCCTCGGGATCGCCCTCGAAGACCTCGTTCAAGACCAGCTTGCACCCTTCGCGAGTTATGCTGTCCATCGCGGCGTAGTCCCACGAACGCTTGCAGGGCCAAGAAGCCAGGACCTTCGCGGTGGGCGCTGCTGTCTGATGCTCGGTAAGCCGCTTCTCGAGGTTGTCCGTGTAGCCAATTTTGATGCGGTTGGGCAGCGCCTCCGGCACAAGCTGAATGACGTAGAAGTAGCCTTGACGTTGAAAGGAATCGGTGTCGGAGGAGGTGAGATCCATCCCGGCGTGCAGCGTTTCGTAGAAGGCTGCGAGACGGTCTGCGTCCTCGCGGGTGATGTAGTGCGTCCACTTCGCGTTGCTCGTGTTGGCTCGACCCTTCTGCACGGAGATGCCGAGTTCTGCACCGTGCTTCTCCAACAGTCGCCGAATCGTGGTCGGATCGACTCCCAGGCGCTTGGCTATCTCCTTGTACGTGACCGTTTCACTCATGGCAGTCGAGGCCTCCAGCGACGCCTAACAATAATTAGATTGATCCGCATAATCTGAGGAACATCGGTTTCTAATCCTTATAATCTGCCGTTGATACGGTGAATGCTGTCCCGACAATATCATCAGTCTCGGCCACTTGCGCCTCTTGGTCCTTGTTATCGTGGCGTCTTATGCGGATCAGCATAAGATCTGCCTCTTCCTTTTTCAAAGTCCGTCAACCGGGCTGCGAACCCCCGCCGGTCCGCGGTTGAGGACATGGGTGTAAATCATGGTCGTCTTCACGTCGCTATGGCCCAGGAGCTCTTGGACGGTGCGAATATCGTAACCGCTTTCTAACAGATGCGTCGCAAATGAATGCCGAAATGTATGGCACGTGGCTCGTTGCATGCGGCCGATATTTCGATGGTTAGTTTCATTGGGTACCATATATAGCTTTGGCCAATCTGTCAAGTTCGGATGAGAAAATCCTCCCTGGGTTAATAACCCCGCTCAAAGAGTGGGGCTCACGGTGAGCTGTGGCAGTTGAGGTTCATTTTGAATCAAGATATAATAGGCCCATGTCAGGAAAGGACGCATCGCGCAAAAAATTTAACAACATCCCCGCCTCATTGTGGCCCGGCGGGCATCTCTAATTTGGCTCGACAGGTGACGTCATGAGAGCATATTATGATTTCTCGAAGATGAAGAGCGAAAAAAACCCCTACATTTCCAGATTGAAACAACCCATTACGATTCGTCTGGATAAAGCGACCGTGTCCTACTTCAAGGCGCTGGCCAATGAGATCGGCATGCCCTACCAAAATCTTATCAACCTGTACTTGCGGGACTGTGCCTTGCACCACAAGAAGATTGCACTCAAATGGGCATCATAAAGAGCCGAACCAAACATTACCCCCATATCGGCCGGAAGGAGAAGGAACCGGACGCAGCGTTTTGGGCCGAGCTGTACCGGACCGGCGACACCGGCTGGGACCAGGGCGGGCCGTCACCGGGGTTGGTCGATTTTTTGAAAGACCCTGTAAGGGCGCACGGCCGTGCGCCCCTACGGCCGGGTCGCGCATTGGTTCCGGGTTGCGGACACGGGCACGATGCGCGCGCGCTCGCGGCGGCCGGCTTTGAGG
>JACQHO010000242.1 GCA_016198945.1 Nitrospirota bacterium
CTGTCGGCTGGCGGTGCCCATGGCCTGCCGGATCCTCTCCGTGCTGAGATCTTTTTTCTTTCCCAGTCCGACGAGAAGCACCCGTTTGGCCGGTGTCTCGCCCCGGAGATGCAGCATCAGAACCTGGTTCCGTTTTCCAGCGAACTCGCCGCTGGCGATGACGCCGCGGATCTGGCCTCCGAGCGCCCGGTCTACGGCTGCGGTTTCCTCGGGAAGCGATTTTTCGCTTTCATAGTGACTGAGCACGACTGCTTCGGCCGTCTCTTCTTCGATCTTGCCTTTTTTGATCTTTACATCCATGGACCGTCCAACCCCCTTTTCCCGCTGTGTCTGCGCGCTACAGGCGCCGTACATCCTCAACCGATAGGGTCACCACGAAAATTTTTGTATTATTCCCCTCCGGATCGGCCGGATAGATAAAAAAACCTTTGAGATTAGGATCCTTGGCGGTAAGAAAACCGTCCTTCCACGGCAATTCTCCCTTGATAAAGCCGCACAGAATCTCGCCGTCCTTGAACCGCACCATGATTCGCTTGCCTTTGCTTTCGACGGATCGAAAGTATCGCTTTTTCTTATATTGCCGGTTCCCGGCCAGGGAGCGGACGTAATAAATCGCCTTCAAATCCGAAACCTTCACCTCAACCGGCGCATGGGCCGGACCTGATTCGAGCTGCAGATGCACCGTGACGGCCGTGGGGGTGAAGTCCGTGAGCAAACCCTTGAGGAGCTTTCCGCCGCGGACATGAAGCACCGCCTGATCGCCGGTCATGGATGGACGCCCCGGTTTTTGCATCAGACGCCCCGGGTCTCCGGATGCCAGATGTATTTATGAATCTGAAGCTGGAGATGAACCGGTCGGCCGTCTTCTAAAATCCAGTCGGCCAGCAGGCGGGGATCCAACGCGCCGAAAACCGGCGAAAAAAGAACAACGCCCCGGGTTAAAGAGGGATACCGGTCCAGAATCTCGACCGCCCAGTCGTAATCGGCGCGATCCCGGATCACGAACTTGACCTGGTCGGACGGCTTGAGCGCCGCAAGGTTGTCCCATCGCATCGCCCCGGACATCCCGCTTCCCGGACATTTGATATCCATGATGACGACCGCCCTCGGATCCATCCGTCGGATATCGAGGCTTCCGCTGGTCTCGATCAAAACGGTGTGTCCGCCGTCCAGGAGTCGGGTCACCAGTCGCGGCGCTTCCTTTTGGAGAAGCGGCTCTCCGCCGGTGAGCTCCACCAGCCGGCAGGAATGGCTCTCGACCTGGGCCAGGATCGTCTCAATCGTCATCTCCCGGCCTTCCTCAAAGGCATGGGTCGTGTCGCACCATTCGCAACGAAGGTTGCAACCGGTCGTCCGGATAAAAACACAGGGACGGCCGGCAAAGGTGGATTCACCCTGGATGCTTTTATAAATCTCGTTGATTTTCATGAACAACGTTTATAGACCGCACCACCGGAGGGGGGCAGACTTCAAATCTGTCCCACGCCAAAGTCCGGATATTCATCCGGTCGGTCTTCAACTCGACGGAACAATTCCCGCCGGTCTTTATGCCGCCGCTGAAATCTGCGACGCTCCAGGTCGAAAAACAGATCTGCGGCCTTTTTCCGCCGGGATGGACCGTACCCACGGGCGTCTTGTCGTCTGTGAAGTTGTCGCTTCTGGATAATCGGCATGGCCTCCTCCACCGATGCCATTATGCCAATTGACCTGTTGTAAATCAAGGGAAAAAGCGCTCCGGGAGAGGAGCGGAATCCGGTCGGCTATGAAGAAGGCATCCGGAAGGGGTTGACGGTATGCGTTGCAAAACAATTTACGATTTACTATTCACGATTCACCAAATTTCCCGTAAATGCCGTAAATCGTAAATGGTAAAACGGTCAAAATTTCCCTGGCGGGAAATAAGTCGGTTCGCGGCTCCGCCTTGGGAGGCGCGGGGTCCGGGGGCATGTGAGAACCTTCGCCCCTTCTTCGCCGCAGCGGCCCCCCCGATATAATTGGTGCCGAAGGGGGGAGTTGAACCCCCACGGGTTGCCCCACACGCCCCTCAAACGTGCGCGTCTACCGTTCCGCCACTTCGGCTCCCAAAATCCGGAGAAGGGCTATTATAGGAAGCCGCCGTGATGTTGTCAATCGGTTCTATTTATGAGAAAACGCTTCCGTGTCGGCGGACAGTTTCCGGATGCAGTTCTGGATGGCCGTTTTTTGCTCGGGCGAAAGATCTGTAAATTTGACGCCCATGCCGGGGATGATACGGCTGGTTCCTTTTTTTATGTCATAGGTCCAGACGACCCGCCCCTTGGCCTGGATGACGGTGTCATTTTCGGAAAGCGTAAAAATGAGCTGGATCTCAGACTGGATGGGAAGGGGATTCTCGGTTTGGATAAACACCCCGCCCGTGCTGAGATTGGTTACGTAGTTCGAAATGAACATATCACGAGAGGCATAATCAACCCGGATATGGACGTCCAATCGGGGATCTTGCCTATGGTCGCTGCGGCAGCTCATGTCGGCCTCCTACTTCAACCCCCAGGGGGACTCGCCGATCCACCGTGCGAGTTCGGCCGAGGGAATGGGACGGCTCATATAATATCCTTGGGCAGAATCACAACCCAAGGCCGCCAATCGATTCCAGGTTTCCCGATTTTCAACCCCCTCGGCCACGACCTTGAGGCCCAGATTGTGTCCAAACGCGATGGCGCATTTCACAATGGCGGTGTCGCTTTCGTCCGACACCATGTCCATCACAAAGGATTTGTCCACCTTGATCGTATCCACCGGCAGTTTTTTCAAATAACCTAACGAGGAATACCCCGTGCCGAAGTCGTCGATGGAAAGGCCGATCCCCAACTGATCCAGGCCCGTCAGGACTTGCAATGCGCGCGTCGGATCGGCCATGATGGCGCTCTCGGTAATCTCCAGATCCAGTCGATCGGAGGATAACGCGTAGTTCTGAAGCCGCTCGGCCACCTGCCCCGGGAGCTGCAAATCCTGTAAATTGCGGACCGACAGATTGATCGCCACGCGGATGTCCAACCCTTCTTCGCGCCAGACTTGACACTGTCGCAGAGCGGTGTCAAGCACCCACTGGGTGAGCGGATGAATCAAACCCGTCTGCTCCGCCGGGCCGATGAACTGATCGGGCGGGACAAAACCGTATTCCGGATGTTGCCAGCGCACCAGCGCTTCCACGCCGATGATTCGGCCGGTCAACAGACTGATCTTGGGTTGGTAATGCAGGAATAATTGATTCTGTTCGATCGCCTGGCGCAGTTCCCCCATCAACGCCAATCGGCGAGGGCTGTGCTGGTCCTGTTCGGGAGCATAGGAGACGTAACCGCTGCCGTTCCGTTTAGCCGCATACATCGCCACATCCGCCCGCTGGATCAAGTTCTCGGAACCGGTGCCGTGTTCGGGGTAAAGCGCAATTCCAATACTGGCTTCCACATGAATGGGCAGATTGTCAATTGTAAAAGGCGGTTGAAGCGCTTTCAATATCTTCTGGGCGGTCTCCGCGGCGCCTTCCGCGCCGGTATGCGGCAGCAGGACCGCAAACTCGTCACCCCCGAAACGCGCAACCGTATCCGATCCCCGCAACAGATTTTGCACGCGAGGTCCAACTTGCTGCAACAGTTGATCTCCCCGATGATGCCCGAGGGTATCGTTGATTTCTTTAAAGCGGTCCAGATCCATCAGGAGAAACGCCAGCGGACGGTTCTCCCGCTGTGCGTCCAGAATGGCGCGCTCCAGCCGGTCCCGCAGCAAGGTGCGATTGGGAAGCGCGGTCAGGGAATCATGATAGGCCAGAAACCGGATCATTTCCTCCGCCTGATCCCGTTCCCTCCGCACCCGCACCTCTCGCAATTCCCGCTCGACAGCCGGGATCAGCCGCGACAGATTGTCCTTCATAATGTAGTCATGCGCGCCGTCCTTCATGGCGGCCACGGCGTGATCTTCGCCCGCGCTGCCCGAGACAATGATGAACGGCAGGTCGAGTCCGCTGTTCTTGAGCAGCATTAAGGCGTCCGGAGCGCTGAACGCCGGCATGCGATAGTCACAAATGACGATGTCCCAGGTCTGTTCCACAAGCGCCTTGTTCATCGCGTCGGACGTATCCACCCGCTCAACCGCCGGGTCGTAGCCGGATCGCTTCAGTTCACGAACAATCAATGCCGCGTCGTCTTCGGAATCTTCAACCATCAAAACGCGAATCGGAATGCTCATCTTGCCTCTCCCTCACCGGCCGGGGCAGGGGAAGCGCCATCCAGAAACAGCTTCCCTGGCCGAACCGATTCTCGACCCCGGCGCTTCCTCCCTGTTGCTCCGCAACCCACTTTGCAATGGTCAACCCGAGATCCATCGTCTCATGGTTGGGTATCGAATTTTTTTGATTTTGGGGAAGGGTCATGTCCTTGCTGGTCACTTCAATTCGCGCCTGCCGATCCTCGGAAGCGACTCCGATGCGGATGGCTCCTCCGGGAGCCGTGTGCTTATGGACGTGGGACAACAGATATCCGACGGCCGTAAAGAGGTCCCGCCTGTAACCCCGCACTATTAAGGCCGGACGGGACGGGGTTTTTAAAATGAGGCGCTGGTCTTTTTTCTCCGTCAGCGGACGAAACTTTTCGACCACGGATTTGACCGCTTGAACCAGATCCACACCCTCGGTCATTCCCTTGCTGCGAAGGAGGTTTTCAAACACGTCGGTCAGCTCCGCAAGATAGTCGGTGTGTTGGATGATCTCTTGAAGGTAGGCCTGTTGCACCGGCCGTTCCAACCGTCCCGATTTCTGTTCAAGCAATGCGGCAAACCCGGCGATGACCGTCACATGGTTACGGATCTCATTCGACACCAGGGCGATGAAGTTGTTCTTGAACGCCCGGACCGCCTCATGGAATTTTTGTTGCTCTCCTTGAAACGCCAGCGCCTTGCGAATCCGGGCCAGAAGCTCATTGAGGAGATAGGGCTTTACCACGCAGTCGACGGCTCCCAGATCCACGCCGGCCAAAATCACCTCCACCTCGTTGCCGGCGGCGAGAAAAATGACCGGAATC
>JACQHO010000243.1 GCA_016198945.1 Nitrospirota bacterium
CGGACGACCTTCGGATCGGTTCAGTCCCATATGACCTATTTCCTTGCAGGTCATGATATTTTGGGCGCCAGCCTTCAGAAAAACCTCTCCAGGAAATCCAGCCTGATTCTGGAATATCGCGCGGCGACGGATGAGAACCGCACGCTGCTCCGCATCAAACTTCCCTTCGGCAATTAATCGTCGGGTTACGATTCCTGCGATCGGACGGGCCGCAATGGATTTCTGCGTTTCGGCGAGAACAGGACCGACAGGAAAAACAGGGCGGTTGCCAACAGGACGATTGCGGCGCCGGACGGGATATCCATGATGAAGGAAAGGAACATGCCTGCCATGCTGGAGAACACGCCGCAAAGGATCGAGACGACCATCATCCCTTTCATGCTGCGGGTCAATTGATAGGCGGTCGCGGCCGGAATCAGAATCATGGCGTAGACCAGAACCGCTCCCACGGCCTTGAGGGAGACGACGATCGTCAACGCGATCAGGCTGATCAGGAGGAAGAAGAGGTTGCGGGCCGGGATTCCGGAGGCCTCGGCCATTTCCTGATCAAAGGCGATGAACTGGAATTCTTTGTTGAACAGAAAAAGCGCGACCAGAACCACAAGACCCAGTCCGGCGATCACCATCAGATCGGACGGAGTGACCGACAGGATGCTTCCGAAGAGATAACCGTAAAGTTCGGCGTTGTAACCCTTCATGAAGCCGATGAACAGGATCGCCATCGCCATCGTGGAGGTATAGAAAATTCCGATCGAGACGTCCAGCTTCATCCGGCCTTTCTCGACCAGAAGGCCCGTGATCCAGACCGTCATCAGTCCGAAAAGCACCGCCATTCCCATCGGATTCAGGTCCAGGAGAAAGGCCAGTGCAACCCCGGCAAAGGCGGCATGCGCGGTTCCGGCCCCGATGAAGGAGAGTCCTTTCAAGACGACAAAGACGCCGATCGCCGAGCAGAGAACCCCGATCAGCGCCGAGGCCAGAAGCGCCCGCTGCATGAAGCCGTAGGCCATAATCTCAAGCATGGTGATAATCTCCGACGATCACGACCCCTTTTTCCGTGACCATGATCTGCTTGCCGTAGACTTGCGACAGAATCTCCCGGGTCAACACCTCTTTGGGAGGCGCCGCGGCGTACAGTTTCGTTTTGAGCAGTGCGAGCCGGTTGACAAAGGGAGCGATCATGTTGATGTCATGCGTCACCAGCAGAATCGTCAGTCGCAGTGTCTCATGCAGTTTCTTGATCAGTTCGAGGATGGTTTGCTGCGTCGGCATGTCGACTCCGGTGGTCGGCTCATCCAGAAGGAGCACCTGGGGCTGCTGCGCGAGCGCCCGCGCGATGAAGACGCGCTGTTGCTGTCCGCCGGACAAATGGCCCAAGGACCGCTCCGCGAATTCGGCCATTCCAACCTCTTCAAGTGCATGTCGGGCGATTTCATCGTCCGCGCGGGACGGACGGCGGAGAAGGCCGATCGAGCTGAACCGTCCCATCAGGACCGCTTCGAAGACCGTGACCGGGAAATCCTCGTCCACCCGGTCTTTTTGCGGCAAATAGCCGATTCGTGCGCGATGGCGGCACCGGAGCTTCTCGCAGGCGCAATCAAAAATCTGGACCTGTCCGGAGACGGGAGGAATCAGGCCCAGCAGTGCCCGAAGGAGCGTGGTCTTGCCGGAACCGTTGGGTCCGATGATTCCGATGAATTCTCCCTCCAGAATATCGAGCGTGATATCCTCCAGAGCGATCCGGCCGGGGAAGCCGAAGCTGGCTTTTGAGAATTGGATGATCGGTTTGGACACGGCCGCCTCAATTTTTCAGTGCATCGACCAATCGGTTGACATCGTATTCTATCATAGAGCGGTAGGTCTCCGCACCGGGAAGGGCCCCCGGAATCGGGGTCAGAACGACCACCGTGGCGCCGGTTTCACGGGCCAATATCTGCGGCAGCTTCGGGTTCAACTGCGGTTCGGAGACGATCACACGGATTTTCTCGGCCTTGATGATCCGGATCAGATCGGACAGATGTTTTGCGGAGGGCTCTGTTCCGGCCTGGGACGCGATGCTCCCGCGGATCGTCAAGCCGAACCTCCGCGCAAAGTAGGACCAGGCGGCGTGATGGGTGATGATTTTCTTGTTCCGAAGCGGTTTCAGTTTCGTCATCAGCCGTTTCTGGGTTCGGTCCAGTTCTTGAATATACTCTGCCTGGTTCCTCATATAATATTCCTTGTGGGCCGGGTCGATCTTCAACAACCCTTCGGTGATATGCCGCACCATCAGCTTGGCGTTCTCCGGGTCCAGCCAGATATGGGGATCGCCCAGGGAGGTGGAGCCGTTGGGGGTATCCGGGTTCTTAAGCAACGGGACGCCCTTGGATGTGGTGATGACCAGGAGGCGGCGGTTGCCGGCATTCTTGATCAGGCCGTCCACCCAGACTTCCAGGCCCAATCCGATCTTGACCAGCAGCCGGGCTTGCCCGATGGCGAGGATATCGGCCGGTTTCGGGGTGTAGGTATGCTCGCTTTCCATGCCGCTGAGCAGACCGACGACCGTGACTCGATCCCGGCCGACCTGCCGGACGAGGTCTGTCAGTACCGGAAATGTCGCAATGACCTTGATCGGTTTGTCCGGGGTATTTGAATCGGTCGCTCCGGACGATGGGGTGACCGGTCCGGTTCCCGAAAGCAGGAGCGTCAACAGAAGGATGCGCGGCGCCATTTTTATCCCGGCGGCCAGGTCATCTGGCGGCCGCCCATCAGATGAACATGGAGATGGTAGACGGTCTGTCCCCCGCCCGGTCCGGTATTGATGACGGTCCGGAACCCGCTCTGGGCGAGGTTGCGCGCTTTGGCCAGGCTGTTCACGATCAGAAACAACGAGCCGATCAGGTCCTTGTCCGTTTTGGTCAGGTGGGACAACGAGTCAATATGCTTCTTCGGCACCACAAGAATATGGACCGGGGTCTGGGGGTTGATGTCTTCAAAGGCCAGTGCGGTCTCGTCTTCATACACGATGCGGCCCGGGATCTCCTTCTTGATAATGCGACAGAACAGACATTGCGTCATATCAGGCTCTCCTGCGTCTCCGCCCGAGGCGGATGGTTTTGCTGATTTTTCCGAAGCGCTTCTGCAATTCTGCATAGATGTCGGCCGGGGAGATGCCGTGATAGCCCATCAAGACCAGCGTATGAAACCACAAGTCGGCCGCCTCCCAGATGATCTCGGCGGAACGATTGTTTTTTGAGCCGATGATCAACTCCCCCGCTTCCTCCCCGATCTTTTTTAAAATCCTGTCCCGCCCCGATTTCAACAACAGGGAAACATAGGAGTTCGGTTTCGGAGACCGCTTGCGATCCAGGATCACGTCGTAAATGCGATCCAGAACCAAGGCCCCCGCCGGCGACGGTTTAAACCGGCGGATCCGTCCGTTTTTGACGGTTCTGAAAAAACAGGACCATTGTCCCGTGTGACAGGCCGGCCCTTCCGGCTCGGCGCGGACCAGCAGGGTATCGCCGTCGCAGTCCATTCGAACCTCATGGACGCGGAGATAACTTCCGGACGTCGCTCCTTTGTGCCAGAGGGTCTTTCGGGACCGGCTCCAGAAATGGGCCTGGCCTGTCCGAAGCGTCTTTTCAAGAGAGTC
>JACQHO010000230.1 GCA_016198945.1 Nitrospirota bacterium
AAGAGCCCCTTGACCGCGCCCAGCATGACGGTTGAAATAACCTTGTGACTTCCGGAGTCGATAATCGAAATATCGGACGAACCCTGGTTCACCACATAGATCATCTGGCCGTCCGGTGAAACGGTGATATCCCAGGGGTCTTGGCCAACCGCAATCTTTTTGACGACCTTCGCCTGCGCCGTGTCCAACACCGAGACCTCGCGCGCATCACGGTGGGCCACGTAAAGGAAGCGGCCGTCCGGCGAGAGGGCCAAGCCTCCCGGATAGCTCCCCACTTTTACCAGGGTTCGGATCCGGTTTGTCCCGGTATCCAGAATCGCGATCTCGCCGCTGTCCTCGATCGCCGCATACACCGCTTTCCCATCGGGGGCCATGACGATATCCCTCGGTCCGCGAAGGACTTCTTCACCATCGGCCAGAATGACGGTCCGGGCCTGATCCGAACCGGGATCCCTCAAGGTCAACCGGGCCTTGACGGTGGTGCTGGCCGTATCCACAACTTGGATTGAATAGAAATCGGTCACGTAGACGGTTTTTCCATCCGGGGTCATCGCCACATCCTGCGGGCCGACACCCAGCGGGATGCTTTTCTTGACCGTGCCGGTGGTAAGATCCACGACGGCAAGGTTATTTCCGGATTCATTCGCCACATAGATCGTCTTTCCATCCGGCGAAACGGCCATCCCGCCCGGGTCCATGTAGCCGGCCTTTTCATCCTTTATAGAAATCGTGGATCGGACGGTGTTGGACCGTGTATCGACCACCGCAATGGCATCCGCCTCGCCCAACGCCACATAGAAATCATGCCCGTCTTTGGTGATAAAACCGCCGCAGGGAGGAGAATTAACCGGCACTTTACGAACCTGCCTTGGGTCATTCCGATCAATAATGTAAAACTCGCGAAGTCCTTTTAAGGTGACAAAGAGCTGGGTCGGTCCATAAACGATCCGGCTCGCCGTATGCTTGGCCCATGCCGTTCCAGAGTTTTGAAGCAAGATAAACACGGACAGAAGCGCAAAGAGAAAAACGATTCTCCGTTTCCTCATTTTCCCCAAGATACCCATTTCTCCTCCGCATTACTTTGAGTCAATCGCCGCAGGCGGGATCCATCTCCATCCATGACATAGACATCCGGACTCCCATTCCGGTTGGAGGTAAACGCAATGCGCGTTCCATCCGGTGACCAGACCGGCCAAGACGGCTCGCCGCCGGCCGTTGTCAATTGCATACCATCCGAGCCATCACCGGCCATCCGGTAAATTTCCTGCCGACCGCTTCGATCCGAAACGAATAGGAGATACCGGCTGTCCGGAGACCAGACCGAGCCGTCGTCCATGCCCGGGTTGTTCGTTAGGTTATGGACTCCCGATCCATCGGATGCCATCACATAAATCTCCAGGTTTGAATCTCGCTCGGAAACGAATGCGATCTGTTTCCCATCCGGGGACCAGAGATGCGTATCCTGGCCGTCGTTGGCCGGATTGTTCGTAAGCCGCGTCGGATTAGAACCATCGGAGGTCATCACATAAATTTCGGGATTGCCGTCACGGGTCGATACAAAAAGGATCTTTGTTCCATCCGGCGACCAGACTGGAATGGCATCCATGGCCGAATCATGAGTCAAGCGCCGCTCCTGAAGTAAAGACGGCTGGTCGTGGACCTCGGCCATATAAATCTCCTCGTTCCCGTCGCGTAGGGACGTAAAGGCGATCTGCTTTCCATCCGGAGACCAGTCGGGGTCTTCTTCATCGGCCGGAGTATAGGTCAGCCGTGCCTGCCCCGTTCCATCGGATCGCATTACATAAACTTCTTTATTTCCATCCCGGGTCGACACAAACGCGATCCTCCTCCCGTCCGGAGACCAGACCGGCCAGAGGTCATCCCCCCGGCTTCGGGTCAATCGTTCTTCTTTTCCGGTTTCGACATTCATAAGGTAAATTTCCCAGTCACCGTCCCGGTTGGAACCATAAACGAGTCGTCCTCCCCGGGCGTCCCGCTTCATGGTGGAATTCAAGACTGCGCAACCCGCCACGAACAACAGGATCCACGCGATCGTCCATCGTGTCACGGCTGATCATTTCCAACTTGCCACTGGACTATTCTTCCCTAATCTTTTGCGCATCGAAATCCATATGTATAATCCGAATGCCATCCATCCGATTCCCGGGGCCCGATGCTTGGAAGCACCGCCAATCGGGCCGCGGTTCTCGAAAAAGCCGCCTCTGTCAAATACGACCCACCGCGGATCATCTTGAAGGATCCATTATCCTTCACGGATCTTGCCGTATTCCCAGGGTAGGAGTGATAGGCTGTGGCCGTCCATTCTCTCACGTTTCCGGCCATATCATACACCCCGTAGGGGCTGACATCCTCCGGGTGACTTCCCACCGGAGATTTCCAACCTTTAATTTCATAACGTTCCTGGCCTTCAGGCGCATTCCAGGCCGCGCTGGCCTCTATCGTATTCGCGCGGCCGTGTTCAAAACGATTGCCCCACGGCCAGAGACGGCCATCCGTTCCCCGGGCGGCCTTTTCCCACTCGGTTTCCGTGGGCAGACGCTTTCCAGCCCACCGGCAATAGGAATCCGCATCAAGCCAGTCAATATCCGAGACAGGATGATTCTCATACCCTATCGGGAAGTAGTCCGCACGACCGGCCTCCTTCCAGTAACCCGGATATTTTTTTGATTCGGTCGCCTTCAAAAACTCAAGATACCGGGCCTCGGTCACTTCGTATCGGTCAATGGAGAATGACCGGACATACACCTTTCGCTGAGGGATCTCATCCACCCCGATCTCAAATCCGACACGCCCTTCCTGGCCCGTGCTGCCCATCAGAAACTCGCCGGCCGGGATTCGAACCATGGGGGCCTGGGACGTTGGATTTTGAACCGGCGGGGCGATAGATGCGCAGCCCCATAAGACCGGCAAGATAAACAGCCCGATCCATGGACGAATCATTTTGCCTTGTTCTGTTCGATGAAGACCCGCTTGACTGAACGTTTCCATTACCCCCTGTCTCCTTCTCGGTCGGCTCGGCTAGCTTGCGTCCCTTGCGCATCGGAAGCCGAAATCCGGCTGGGCCAACTCGGCCAATCGAAAATGACGGTGGGCCGGACGCGCGAAAGGATTCGCCGGCATTCCCCATGACCCTCCCCGTAAAATACGGAATTTTTTGTCCGGCGCAATCGTCCGGGGCGAACCCGGATAGGATTCAAGAATTGACGCGGTCCATTCCATCGCATTACCGGCCATGTCGTGTAACCCGTACGGGCTGACGCCTTCGGGGAAACTGCCGACCGGCGTTGTCCAGTTCCGCTTTGAATCCTCCGTATTGAGCTGTTTGAGATTCACCCGGTTTCCCCAAGGCCAGATCCGGCCATCCGACCCCCGCGCGGCTTTCTCCCACTCGGCCTCGGTCGGAAGGCGCTTCCCGAT
>JACQHO010000233.1 GCA_016198945.1 Nitrospirota bacterium
AAGAGGTGGAGCGGCGGATGGCGAAATAGCTGAGGAAATAAGATGGAAAACAAAGACTGGGGTTTCTTTAATGACGATGGTACGGAAAACAATCCCGACTTTGTACCGAAACCTGGCTATTGCGTTTGAAGGTTAGGTATGTAACAATATGACGCATGACAACACGAAGAAACCTAAATCTCGCCAGATTAAACGCCAGGATTTACAAGTGGCAAAAGCGACACGCTACGCCTCAAAAGGTAGCCGCATCTCATCGAAAGGTAATCCTGAAACGGGTGGTTCAGTCCATGAGGTTCGAGAACGAAACGGTGAGTATGGCCCGCCTCAAGACCCTCCTGAAGAGGAAAGCACCAAGCCGATAGACTCGACACGCTTCCTCGAGACGGCCAAAGGAACCCTCTCATACGCCAAGATATCGGAGCGTTTGGCTGTCGCGCTCACCGGCCTCCTCACAGAGATTGTCCAAATCCCGCCGGATCGTATTGCGATCACACCGGAAAGGCGGGAAGCATACCATGGTTGATCCGGCCTCGAAGAAAATAAACGTTACGGAACGCAGGAAGCATCTTCGTCTGACGGCGATGGGATCCGTAAACCTAACGGTGCAGGGCGAGGAGCCGCAGGAGGCCTACCTCGCCAGCATTGGACGCGGGGGTCTCGGCGTCTATCTGCACCGGGAGATCAAGGCCAAACAGCTCGTCGTGATCACGCTCAAGCTGATCGGGGAAGAACAGGCCGGGCAGGAATTGAAGATCGCGGCGCGGGTCCGGTGGTCGAGTCCGGTCGGCCGGCTTTATATGGCCGGGCTGCAGTTCGAGCCGATGTCGGATCAACGCTACGGCCTTCTTCTAAGGCATCTGAATGTGATGGAGGAGATGCAACTGTAATGGCATACGAAAGCAAGCATGACAAGAACCAGATGTCCCAGGAAATGCCGCACGGGGCGCCTGCGAACCCCCGATGGTCCTGGAAGATCAAGCTGCTGATCGTTCTGGCGATCCTTCTGATCGCCGGATCGGGAGGCGTGGGCGGGGTGGTCTGGTATTTTTCAAGGGATCTTCCGTCCATTGAAGCGCTTCGCGAATATCAGCCGAGTCTTGTCACCAAGATTTACGGCGATGATCAGCAGCTGGTCGGTCAGTTTTATATCGAGCGGCGGGTTCTGGTTCCGTTGAAGCAGATGCCGCCGGACCTGCTTCACGCCATCATCGCGGTGGAGGATTCCCGCTTCTACGAGCATACCGGCGTGGACCCTCTGGGAATTCTTCGCGCGCTTTTGGCGAATATCGAGAACCTCCGCCTCCAGCAGGGCGCCAGCACGATCACGCAGCAGCTCGCCCGATCGCTCTTTCTATCATCCGAGAAAAGCCTGAAGCGGAAGATCAAGGAAGCGCTGCTGGCCCGGCAGATCGAACGGGTTCTGGAAAAAGACGAAATCCTGGAGCTCTATTTGAACCAGATCTACTTCGGGCACGGCGCCTACGGCGTCCAGTCGGCGGCGCGGACCTATTTTGGGAAAAACGTGGAAGATCTCAATCTGGCCGAAGTGGCCTACCTCGCCGGCGCGCCCCGCGCCCCCAGTGAGTATTCCCCGTACAACAACCCCGAGCGCGCGAAGCAACGTCAGGGGGTCGTCCTTCGTCGGATGATGGACGAGGGATTCATCACCGAAGAGCAATTCCGCGACGTCTACCGGCGGGACCTGTTTTTCCAGAAGATCGAGAAGGAGAAGGAGTTCGCGCCGTATTTTCTGGAAAATATCCGTCAGTATCTGAGCGCGGCCTACGGCGAGAATATGGTGTATAAAGGCGGGCTCAGTGTTTATACCACGTTGAATCTCACGATGCAGAAAGCGGCCACCCTGGCTTTGAAAGAGGGTCTGCGCGAGGTGGACAAGCGCCAGGGCTATCGGGGGCCGATTGCACATAAGAATCCTAAAGAGCTGGCCGGGGATATGGAAACCGGTGTCGGGATCATGGGCATGGCGGTCGTCAAGGAAGGGGACGTAATCGACGGGGTGGTGACGGCCGTGGACGAAAAGGGCGCGACCGTTGTCGCGGCGGGACGGACCGGCCGGATTCCGCCCGAAGGCATGGCCTGGGCCAAAAAACGACTCAAAGGTCCGGACCTGCTCAAGGATGTCGAGTTGAAGTCCGATGCCGGACCGCGCGATATTCTCCAGCCCGGGGACGTGATCAAGGTGAAGCTCCGACGATTGGACGCCCGGTCCAGGACGGCTGTTTTCAGTCTGGATCAGGATCCGGTCGTCGAGGGCGCCTTGATCGCGTTGGATCCGAGAACCGGCGCGATCAAGGCCATGGTCGGGGGATACGATTTCAAGCGGAGCGAATTCAACCGGGCCCTTTCGGCCCGCCGCCAGCCGGGCTCGGCCTTCAAGCCGATCATCTACGCAACGGCGATCGAACGCGGCTTCACCCCGGCCACGATCATGGTGGACTCGCCGATCGTGTATGTGGACGAGGAGCAGCAAAAAGTCTGGCGTCCGGAAAATTACGAGTCGAAATTTTACGGCCCCATCGCACTGCGGGAGGCCCTGGCCCATTCGCGAAACCTGGCCACCGTCAAGCTGCTGGATCGGGTGGGCATCAAGAACGTGGCGGAGTTCGCCAAGCGCGTCGGCATCAAAAGCGCGCTGACGCCCGATCTGTCCATGGCGCTCGGCTCGTCGAGCGTCACCTTGATCGAGCTCACCGCCGCCTTCGGTGTTTTTGCGAACGAAGGGGTCCGCGTCGAGCCCATGGCGGTTCTTTCCATCGCCGATTCGGCCGGGCAGGTATTGGAGGAGCATGAACCGGTGGCCGATGAAGCGACGGCGAAAGAGACCGCTTATGTGATCACCAACATGATGGAGGATGTCATCCAGCGCGGAACGGGCTGGCGGGCAAAAACCCTGAACCGTCCGCTGGCCGGGAAGACCGGGACGACCAATGATTTTACGGATGCCTGGTTCGTGGGTTTCGCTCCGAATCTGGCGGCCGGCGTCTGGGTCGGTTTCGACGACGTCCGGTCGTTGGGCGACCGCGAGGCCGGCGCGTCGGCTTCGCTTCCGATCTGGATCAATTTCATGCGGGCCGCGTTCGAAGTGGTGCCCGAGATGACCTTTCCGATTCCGGAGAATATCGTGTTTGCCAAGATCGATCCGCAGACCGGATTGCTGGCGGCGGAAGGGTTCGAAAAGGCCGCGATCGAGATCTTTGTAAAGGGCACCGAGCCGACGAAGGTTTCGCGTCCGCAGCCGAAGCCGGCCGAGTTCTTCCGGATCGACGCGAGTGGCGGATAAGCGGGGCCGCGCGTTTCTGTGTGGAGACGCGGTAGGCCGCGCCTCCACGGTTGACTTTCGGGTGGCGTTTCAACTACGATAAAAACCTATTTTTCGAAAACGACGAGGATGGTGTATGTCGATCAAGGTCGGAATCAACGGGTTTGGACGGATCGGCCGAAATCTGCTGCGATCGGCCCTGTCCCATCGGGAGATCGAGTTTGTCGCGGTCAATGATCTCACCGATGCCAAGACACTTGCGCATCTCTTGAAATACGATTCGGTCCACGGGGTTCTTTCAGGAGAGATCGAGGCGAAGGAAAAATCGCTCCGGGTGAACGGCCGGACGATCGAGGTGCTGGCCGAAAAGGATCCCCGGAAACTTCCCTGGAAACAGATGGGCGTGGATATCGTTGTCGAATCCACCGGCCGGTTTACGGATCGCGAAGGCGCCGGGGCGCATTTGACGGCCGGGGCCCGGAAGGTGATCATTTCGGCGCCGGCCAAGGACCCGGATCTGACCGTGGTTTTGGGCGTGAACGAGTCGGCATACGATCCGGGAAAGCATGCGATCGTCTCGAACGCGTCCTGCACCACGAACTGCCTGGCCCCGGTGGCCAAAGTTCTCCTGGATGGTTTCGGGATTAAACGGGGAATGATGACGACCGTTCATTCCGTCACAAACGACCAGCAGCTTCTGGATCTGCCGCACAAGGACCTCCGGCGGGCGCGGGCCGCGAATCTCTCGATGATCCCGACCACGACCGGCGCGGCCAAGGCCCTCTTCCTGGTCCTCCCGCAGTTGAAAGGGAAGATGGACGGCATGGCGATCCGCGTCCCGACGCCGAACGTCTCGGTGATTGACCTGGTGGCCGAGGTCGAGCGCGACGTGACCGAATCGGAACTCAATGCCCGGTACCGACAGGCGGCCGAAGGGCCCTTGAAGGGAATTCTTCAGTATACGGAAGAGCCGCTGGTTTCGGTCGATCTGAACGACAACCCCCATTCGGCGATCATTGACGCCACGCTCACCAAGGTCCTGGAAGGCCGGATGGTGAAGGTGATCGCCTGGTACGATAACGAATGGGGCTATTCCTGCCGCCTGCGGGATCTCATTCAATACATCGGCAGCAAGGGTTAAGCGCGCCCGGCATCGCCCCGTCAAGCGACGGCGGACGGCGATCCGCGTGCGACAGGAATCATCACAACGACAACCGGTGACGGAATTTGTTATGAACATGCACAAAGTGACCGTTGAGGATCTCACGATCAAGAAAAAGCGGGTGATCATCCGCGTCGATTTCAACGTGCCGCTGGACGAGCATCTGAACATCACGGACGATACCCGGATCCGTTCGGCGCTGCCGACGATCAATTACGCGATCGACGAGGGGGCGAAGGTGATCCTCTGCTCCCATCTGGGGAGGCCGAACGGAACGATCGACCCCCGCCTGAGCCTCGCGCCGCTCGTGAAACGACTGCAGCGGTTGCTGGGAAAAGAGGTCGCGTTCGCTCCGGACTGCATCGGTCCGCAGGTCGAGAAGATGGTGAATCAGATGAAGCCGGGCGACGTCCTGCTTCTGGAAAATCTCCGCTTCCATACGGGGGAGCAGAAGAACGACGAGGCCTTTTCAAGATCACTGGCCCGCCTGGCGGATGTGTATGTAAACGACGCCTTCGGGACGGCCCACCGGAACCATGCCTCGGTGACGGGAATCACGAAATTCGTTCCCCAATGCGCGGCCGGTTTTCTGATGAAGAAGGAGATTGATTATCTGGAGGGGGCCATGGCCAACCCGGCCCGGCCGTTCGTGGCGATTCTGGGCGGGGCGAAGGTCTCCGGAAAATTAGGGGTGGTCGAGAATCTGGGAAAGAAAGTGGACAAGGTGATCATCGGCGGCGGCATGGCCTTCACGTTTTACAAGGCGCTCGGATATGACATCGGGGGCTCGCTGGTCGAGGACGGGATGCTCCAGATGGCGATGGATATCCGAAACCATGCGCGCGCGCGGGGGGTGAAATTCTACCTTCCGGTCGACTGCGTCGTGGCCCAGAGCCGGGACCCCGGCGCCGAGACAAAGATCGTTCCGATGCAGGAGATTCCCAAGGACTGGATTGCGCTGGACATCGGTCCGGCCTCGGTAAAATTGTTCACGGAAGCGCTGGCCAACGCCAAAACGATTCTGTGGAACGGCCCGATGGGTGTTTTTGAGGTGGATGCCTATTCCCGCGGGACCTATGCCGTGGCGCATGCCGTCGCAAACGCCTATGCCTTGACGATCGTGGGCGGGGCAGACACGGCGCTGGCCGTTCATCGGGCGGGAGAATCCGAAAACATCTCGTTCATTTCAACCGGGGGCGGCGCGGCCCTGCAGTTGTTGGAAGGCAAGGAACTTCCCGGCCTGGCGGCTCTGCCGGGTCGTTCGGAGGAGCTCCGGCGGGCGTGAGCGCGAAGACGACATCCCTTCGAAGGCGGCACGTCGCGATCGGCAACTGGAAGATGCATATGACCGCGGCCGAATCGGCGGCCGCCGCGCGGCGATTATCCGGGTTGGTGGGCGATGTCCGGGGGGTCGAGGTCGTGATCGCCCCGAGTTTCACGGCGCTCCAGTCGGTCGGCGAGGCCCTGAAGGGAACCGGCCTCCTGCTGGCGGGACAGAACGTCCATTGGGAAGAGAAGGGCGCTTTCACCGGCGAAGTCTCGGCGGCCCAGCTCAAAGACGCCGGCTGCCGTTTCGTCCTGATCGGCCATTCCGAGCGACGGGCGATCTTCGGCGAAACGGACGAGATGGCGGGGCGGAAATTGACCGCCGCGTTGAAGGCTGGTCTGGACGCCGTCCTCTGCGTGGGCGAAACGCTCGATCAGCGCCGGTCGGGCCGGACCGCGGCCGTTGTGAAGGAGCAATTGGAAAAGGATCTCGCGGGCGCGGCGCCCGGGCCGTCAAACCGCATCCTCATCGCCTACGAGCCGGTCTGGGCGATCGGGACCGGCCAGGTGGCGACGGCCGAGCAGGTTTCGGAGGTCCACGAAATGATCCGCCGGGCGCTGGCCGGAATTCTGGGCCCGGATTCGGGCGAAGCG
>JACQHO010000231.1 GCA_016198945.1 Nitrospirota bacterium
GTAGGAAATAGCCGTGGACCTTCAGTATCCCGAGGCCGGTCATCATTCCGAGCACCGGCGGCATATGCAGAAAGTGGTGGCTGAAGACCGTCATGACGATCGTCAGCAGGAACAATCCGACCACCACAAAACCGCCGCGCTTGATATCGACCGTCGCTTTCACCGCCTGCGGCAGTTCCCTGGGAACGGCAAAGGACATGATCGCGGCCGGGATCAGCCAATTAATCACCGAGGGCACAAATAGGGCGAAGAATTCAAAGAACCCGACGACTCCCTTTTGCCAAACCATCAGCGTCGTGATGTCGCCAAACGGGCTGAACGCGCCGCCCGCATTGGCCGCGACGACAATATTAATGCATGCGACGGCGATGAACCGCGGGCGACCGACGCCGACCGCCGTGACGACGGCGGCCATCACCAATGCGGTGGTGAGATTATCCGCAAACGGCGAGATGAAAAAGGCCAGCAGCCCGGTGATCCAGAAGATCGAATAAAGGGAATAACCGGATGAAACGAGCCGGGCGCGAAGCGCATCGAAGACGTTCCGCTCCTGCAGAGTGTTGACATACGTCATGGCGGCAAGGAGGAACAGGAGCAGTTCGGCATAGTCGAGGAGATTATGCCGCATGGCCCCGGCCGCGGTCGCCGTATCGCCGTTCATTGCATACGCGGCCGCCACCACCGCCCAGATGACGCCGGCCGCCACCATCACCGGTTTTGATTTGCGAAGATGAAGCAATTCTTCCAGGATCACCAGCGAATAGGCAACGATAAAGATGATCAGCGACAGAATGCCAAACCCTGTCGCCGTCAGATCAAGGAGTTGACCGCTCTCGTTCCCGGATGACGCGAGGACGTTTGAGGGAAACGACAGCGCGGACAAAACGATGAGGCGTCCGAAAAATCGATTCAGGAAATTTTTTAATTGACGATTGCTCATACATCTATATAATGAAAGTAAATTCATGTTTGGTCTTCCCGTCTGAAGATAGAATCGAAGTATACCGGGTTCGAAACGATCTGGCAATACGATTTATGGAGGAGAACAATAGCGACCGCCGTGACATCGGCAGAAAGCGAAAATGGAAACCGGTCATCATGAAATCCTCCAGTTCCTCCTTTTCACCGGCCTGTTAATTCTACTGGCAAAGGCCGGCGGCGGGTTCAGCGTCCGACTCGGCCAGTCCGCCGTGCTCGGAGAACTGACGGTCGGTTTATTGTTGGGGCCCTCCTTTTTAAACTTTATGCGATGGCCCCTTTTCGATGGAGCCCATCTCGATGTCGTCCTGACCTACTTCGCCAACCTCGGCGTCATCTTGTTGATGTTCATTGCCGGACTGGAAACCAATCTGGATGAAATGCGCAAGATGAAAAATATTTCGCTTACGGCCGGTTCCTTGGGAGCTTTAACGCCGCTGTTGTTGGGCTTTCCGTTGGCCTGGGCCTTCGGATTCTCGCCGACCGCCAGTTTTTTCATCGGTATTATTCTCGCTGCGACCAGCGCGAGCATTACGGTTCAAACCCTCATTGAAATCAACCGGCTGGATTCACGGGAAGGCACGGCTCTGCTGGGATCAGCCATCGTTGACGACGTTCTGGCCATCCTGATCCTTTCCATCTTTTCGGCCGTCGCGGTGTCCGAAGGCGGATTCGCCTCCATCGGCGAGGCCATACTCCGGATGATCCTCTACTTTGCGCTGGCCGGCGGCCTCGGCCTTTTGTTAATGCGAAACGGAATTCCCATTATCCAGAGACTTCCGGTCAGCGAGCCGGTGCTGGCCTTTACCTTGATCATGGCCCTCTTCTACGCCTGGAGCGCCGAAAGCATCGGAAAAGTGGCCGGGATCACGGGAGCCTACATCGCCGGCGTCCTCATGACTCGGACCCATCTTCTTCATGTCGTAGAGAAAAAAATAAAACCGTTCACCTATGCCCTGTTTGTCCCGGCTTTTTTCATCAGCATCGGCATACAGACCGATCTGAGGCTTTTGGAAGGGCGCGACCTCCCGTTTGCGGCGCTCTTGACCCTGACGGCCATCTTCAGTAAAGTGATTGGTTGCGGCGGCGGGGCCCATCTGGCCGGGATGAGCCGAGTCGAGGCGCTCCGGGTGGGCATCGGAATGATCTCGCGCGGAGAGGTCGGACTGATTGTAGCCGGGATAGGAATTCAGACGGGACTGATTTCGGATTCTGTCTTCGCCGTGGCCGTCCTGATGGTCGTGGTCACCACCCTCATCACCCCGGTCTTAATCCGATGGTCATTTACGTTGGGCGATCAACCTTCCAATGACCGTCCTGTTTTCACAAAAGGAGAAACACGATGAAGGCTATTTTCTTTGTGATGAAAGAGTCGGACCTTCTCGTAAAAATCGTCGACGCCTGGAAGAAAGCGGGGCTGACCGGCGTCACGGTTTTGGACAGCTACGGCGCCGGCATGGTAACGGAACACGGAGGCGACGACAGCCTGCCGATGTTCGGATCGGTCATGGGCTACCTCCGAAGCAAACACCAGCGCTCGAACACGTTGATCAGCGTCGTTGAGGACGACCGGCAGGTGGAGGAAGCCGTCCGGGCGACGGAGACGGTCATGGGCGATCTCGCCCAGAAAGGAAAAGGCATCCTGTTCGTTGTTCCGCTTGATAATGTCGTGGGCTACCGGCGTGGGAAGGAATAAGAAACCGTTTGTCATTTTTACCGACCTCGATGGAACGCTGCTGGATGCTAAAACGTATTCATGGGAGGCTGCGCGGCCTGCGCTGGACCGGCTTCGTGAAAAGAGGATTCCGCTCGTTCTCTGCTCAAGCAAGACGAAGAGCGAGATCGAGGCCGTTCGAGAAGAGATTCAAAATCATGACCCCTTTATCTCCGAGAACGGCGGGGGCATTTTCGTCCCGGAGGATTATTTTCCATTTTCCTGGACGTTTGACCGGCGGATCGAAGGTTACAAGGTGATCGAACCGGGGATGCCTTATGCGCGACTCCGGGAAGCCCTTCAAACCATCGCCCGCCGGACCGGGTTGGACCTGAAAGGGTACGGGGATCTTTCGGTCGAGGAAGTCGCTGCCCAAACGGGCCTGTCCCTGGATCAGGCCCGGCGGTCAAAGCGGCGAGACTACGACGAGCCGTTTGTCCTCGCCGGAAATCCGGATCAGCGTCAACGGGTTCTGGAGATGATCGTGAAACAGGGCCTCCGGTGGACGAAAGGCAGCCGCTATTATCATCTGACGGGAGCCAATGACAAGGGAAGGGCGGCACGGATCGTGACCGGACTCTTCGAGCAGAAATTCGGAAAGCTTTCAACCGTCGCGCTGGGCGACAGTCCGAACGACCTTCCAATGCTGGCCGTCGTGAATTATCCCATTCTGGTCCGACGGCCGGATGGACGCCACGATGAGACGATGCGTCTTCCTCATCTTGTACACGCGGACGGGATCGGCCCCGTCGGCTGGAACTCGGCCGTCCTCAAACTTCTGAACGATTATAAATGAGAAAAGTCCTCTTCCTTCTGCTCCGGCTCTTTTTTTAACCGCCGCTCGATCATCTGCTTGGCCGAGTCCCGCGCCCCCAGTCCGAAGGCGATCGCAAGCGCCAGCACAACGCCGCCGAACGTGATCGAGAAGGCCGCGACGATCACGGTCTTCGCGATTCCGAGCTGTTCGAAGGCCATCGCCAGCGCCAGAAGGATCACGGCGATCCGAACGGTCCGGGCCAGAAACCGCGCCTCGATGATCTGGGCGTTGACGGCCGCGATCAGCGTTGCCCGGCCGAAGAAATTGGCCAGTAGAAATCCGACGATCAAAATCACGACGGCGATCAGCAAATGCGGAAAATAGGAAAAAACCTGGGTCACGAACTGATCCACCGGTTTGAGGTCCAGCACCTCCAAGCCCAGCATGAGGAAAATCAGCACGATCGTCCAGTAGGCCAGGCGGCCGACCCAGTGCGACGGCGTCTCGCGGATCCCGCCCTTGGCCAGTGCCTGCGACAGCCCGATACGGCCGCAGTATTGATCAAACTTGGCCGTGGTCAGGAGGCGGA
>JACQHO010000032.1 GCA_016198945.1 Nitrospirota bacterium
CAGGTTGAATTCGACCGGGTCTTCGGCCGTCATGATGTTCACATCGATGGTATTGATATAATTCAACGCGGAATACAGCGTGGTGGTTTTACCGCTTCCGGTGGGGCCCGTCACCAGAGCCATTCCGTAGGGACTGCTGATCGCCTTTAGAAAATGGTCCAGGGCGTTGGGTTCGAAACCCAGCTTGGTGAGATCCAGCGTCAGATTGCTTTTATCCAAAAGCCGCATCACGATCTTTTCGCCGAACAGACACGGCAGCGAAGAGACGCGGAGGTCGACCTCCTTGTCCTCGAATTTCATTTTGATGCGCCCGTCTTGAGGGAGCCGCCGTTCGGCGATATCCAAATCCGCCATGATTTTCAACCGGGAGGTCAAGGCCGCCTGCAATTTCTTCGGCGGGGCCATGACCTCGTAGAGGGATCCGTCGAGCCGATACCGCACCCGGAAGGTATGCTCATACGGCTCGATATGGATATCGCTGACCTTCTTCTTGATGGCCTCGGTCAGGATCAGGTTCGCCAGCTTTACAACCGGCGCGTCCTCCACCGCCTCTTTCAGCTTGTTGATATCCACTTCCTCATCGCGGATGACGGAGAGGCCGGATGAGGACTCCTGAACTTCGATGTCTTTCAGAACCGTCTGGAGCTCTTTGGCGGAGGCGTCATAAGCCTTGGCGATGGCCGCCATGACGGCCACCTCCGAGGCCACCATCGGCTCGATCTCGTACCCGGTCATGAATTTGATGTCGTCGACCGCGAACACATCGGTGGGATCCACCATGGCCAGACTCAGCGTGGCCCCGGATCGCTTGATGGGCATCACATGGTATTTGTGAACCACCTCGGACGGCACCAGTTTTGTGACGGCCGGGTCAACCTGGATTTTCGCAAGGTCAATGGCGGGAATGCCATATTGCTGGCTTAGAAATTTCAGCAGCTTGTCCTCTTCGATCATGCTCATCTTCACGAGGATGCTTCCCAATCGGCCGCCCTCTTTTTTCTGGGCCAAGAGGGCCTTTTGGAGCTGATCCTCTGAAATGAGTTTGGCCGCCGTTAACAGTTTCCCCAATCGTTCAGGAACCAAGGCCGTGACCTCGAGGACAGATGGATAAACTTTCTATCGCTTCAGTCTACTTGATCGCCTCAAAATTGTCAATCTCTTGTTCCCGCAATTCCCGTCTTAAGAGGCCCCGACGAAGGGCCTCCCGCATCACGCTGATCGGAGGGCGTTGACCGGTCCAGATCTCAAACGCCAGCGCACCCTGGTGAACCAACATTCCAAGCCCGTTGATCGCCTTCGCGCCGGACGCGCGGGCCTGATTGAGCAGAGTCGTCTCGGACGGTTTATAGATCAGGTCACACACGACATGATGGGGCCGTAGACCACCGTCGGGAAGAAGGGGAGGATCATCCGGCTTCATGCCCACCGATGTGGCGTTGATGATGATATCGGCCTGCCGAATCCCCGCTTTTAAAGACGCCTCCGTCCAGGGAAGGACGGAGGCGGAACCGTGCGCCGGCGGTCGCCGAAGGTCCCGGACCAATGCCGCTGCCGGGGCCGACGAACGATTTGCAATCACCACGGCCGCCGCTCTTTCCATCGCCGATTGGAAGGCCACCGCCCGGGCCGCGCCGCCCGCGCCCAAGATCAGGATCCGCTTTCCGGTCAGGGAATCTCCGGTCTCCTCCAAAAATGCCCGCAGGAATCCTCGACCGTCGGTGTTGTGGCCGATCAGACGTCCGCGTCGGATCTCGACCGTATTGACGGCCCCGATCAGCCGGGCCTCCGGGCTCAACCGATCCAGAAACGCCATGATGCGGCGCTTATGAGGGAGGGTGACATTAAATCCGCAAAACCCCAGCGACCGCAAGGCATGAACGGCAGACCGAACGCGGCGAGGCTCGACCTCGAGGGGAATGTAACAGTAATCCAGACCCATCGACTCAAAAGCCGCATTGTGCATCAACGGAGAAAGGGAATGGCGGATGGGACAGCCGATGATTCCGACCCATTTGGATTTATCCGTACCCGACATATTCACGTCGCCCGATCGACCCGTGAAAGGGGCAACACCCGAACCCCCTTCCTATGCTTGCTCGGAGTTGAGATGACGAATTCCTCGATAGATATAATGCAGCCCGGAAAGAATCGTCAACCCCAGCGTTGCCGCGAGGACCGGAAAAAGATGGGCGGTGTTCCCCTGGGCCACGATGAGCAGTAACACCAACATCACATAAATCAGTTGAAGCGCCGTCGTGCTCTTTCCGAGGAACGTGGGCACAATCTCTTGATGCGCTTGGGTCAAATGCAGGATCAAGGCGCCCAGAATCAGGATCAGGTCCCGACTGACCACGATCACCGCGATCCAGACCGGAATAATTTTCAGAATCGCCAGCGTCAGAAAGGAAGCCGTCAGAAGCAATTTATCCGCCATCGGATCGAGATAGGTCCCCAGCTTCGTCCGTTGGTTGGATAGTCGGGCAATCAGACCGTCCAGGCTGTCCGTCAGGCCGGCCGTCAGAAAAACGGCCAGGGCCCATCCATGATAGCCGTAGATCAACAAATTGATAAAGATCGGAATCAGGAGAATGCGAAGAATGGTTAATAGATTGGGAAGGTTCATCCTCGGAAGCCATCGGTCATAGGCGGCATGGTGGGATTATAAGAAACGGTCGAGGAATTGTCAAACGGCGCAAGGGCGATCCGGACCGCCCCGTGCAATGCAGGAGGCTCATCACGAGGGACAGACCGGCCCGAAAAAAAAGTTGATTGCTTGGAACGAACCCGCTATAATCCGTTTCCGTCACGGAGCATGCCGAATGCAGCGAATCGTTGAACGACATCAGATCGAAGGACAGGACGAACGGCAGCGCGTCTTCAACCGGCTGGCGGACATCCTGCGCGTGGAAAAAGGATACACGGCGATCTTTCATTATGAAGGGCTCACGTTTGAA